>NZ_AUNJ01000319.1 GCF_000447775.1 Bacteriovorax sp. DB6_IX | reverse complement strand
TGTCTTCTTTGCGTTCAATGTAAATAAGTTAAGAGAGGTTGTGATGTTCAAATTCTTTTATGTTAGCAAGGAGGAATATCAAACAATATTAACGTTAAAGATTCGAAACGCTGTTCTTTTCCCTGTTTGGGTATCTTGCTTTGTAATTGCGTCAAATTATATGAAAAGTTTTAATCCAGAATATCGCAACCAGAAGAGGCATCAAAGATTTTCAATGAAATGCCAATGCAATGAGAGTTCTTGTGTCGCTAAAGAAGCTCTTTTTGACAGTGTCGGGAGATATTTTTCCTTTTTTGGAAAAGAGAGTAAAAAAAGAGTTAACTTTATAGAACCTACAATTTTGAAAAGAAGTAGGAAAATCTAAAGCTGTTAAAGGTGTAATAATCTCAATTTGTAAAATGCATAGTGAGGTTTGTGAAGTGCATGTTCAAAGGATGAAATTTTAGTTCTTTACATTCGGTACACGCGACCTTTTCGCTCCATCAGTAACTATTCAATAAGTCAAAAAGGACTCGCGTACCTCTAATCTATTTAGCAAGTGCGAAACAAAAGGTGCATGGCACCTAAGCGGTGAGTGCGAAACAAAAGGTGCCTGGCACCTAAGCGGTGCTATGCTTTTTTCTTTGCGACTTTCTTTTTCGCAACTTTTTTCTTGGCCACTTTCTTCTTAGTTACCTTTTTTGCGGTTACTTTCTTGGCGGTTTTTTTAGCAACTTTCTTCGCAGTTTTCTTCGCAGTTTTCTTGGCAACTTTCTTCGCAGTTTTCTTTGCTGTTTTCTTAGCAACTTTCTTTGCCGTTTTCTTCGTCACCTTTTTAGCTGTCTTTGAAGTTTTTGAAGTTTTTGAAGTCTTTGAAGTCTTTGCAGAGGTTTTGGCTCCCGCTTTCTTGCTATCTTTTTTTACCGTCTTCTTAACAGCACCCTTGGCAGGAGCCTTCATTTCTACGGTAGGTTTTTCTTTTTTCACGCTTTTTTTCAAATCCTTTTTGACTACTTTTTTAAGGACTTTTTGTGGTTTGGCCGGTTCTTCATGTTTAACAACTCTTAGTTGAGGAGACTCTTCAGCGTAATCAGCATAGATATCTTTAAGCTTTTCAAAGAATTCCCATGAATTGTCATCTGGTGTGTTTTGGAACTCTTGATTGAGCTCCTTCCAAAGCTTCTCATCTTTTGCCTTGATTCTCATCAGTAAGTAGAAGCATTGCGATTTGTAACTTCCCTTATTGAAGTTAAATTTATCCTTAGATTTCTTCTTATTTGAATCTTGATTACCTGAAAAATTGAATTTCTGTGGATTTTTGAATTTTGGAAAACTCACTCTTCGCTCCTTCGTGATATTTCTATCATTTGACTTGGTATCAACTCCTTATCGGACTAATTAGGTTTAATATTTAAAATAAATATATTTACAGAGTGTAATCAATAACTTGGGAGGGTTTAGTATCTGTGTAAAGATTAGTAAAAAGCCTTGGCGCCCTTATCATCTGGGGTAAATTATGTTAGAAATATCTGAAATTAGATAAATTTAAGGAAGTCATATGATTAGTACAAGTGATGTAGGTCTAAGCTTTGGTGGTAAGAAGCTTTTTGAAGATGTTAATGTAAAATTCACGCCAGGTAATTGCTACGGTCTGATTGGGGCCAATGGTGCCGGAAAATCGACATTTATGAAGATTCTCTCTGGTGAGATTGAGCCACAGAATGGGACGGTTAATATCACACCTGGTCACAGACTATCTGTTCTAAAGCAGGATCACTTTGCTTATGACGAATATACCGTTATGGAAACGGTTATGATGGGTAATGACAAGCTTTATAAGATCATGAAAGAAAAAGATGCGATCTATATGAAGGACCCATTCACTGATGAAGATGGAATTAGAGCATCTGAGCTTGAAGCTGAATTCGCTGATATGAATGGTTGGGAAGCTGAATCAGAAGTAGGGGTTATCTTAGATGGTCTTGCTATTGGAACGGAACTTCACCAAACACTTCTAAAAGATCTTCAATCAGATATTAAGGTTAAGGTACTACTTGCTCAGGCCCTCTTTGGGAACCCAGATATTCTTCTTCTGGATGAGCCTACCAACCACCTTGATATTAAGGCCATTAGATGGCTTGAAAACTTTCTACTAAACTTTAAGAACACTGTGATTGTTGTATCCCACGACAGACACTTTCTTAACAAAGTATGTACAAATATTGCAGATATCGACTTTGGTAAAATCACTGCTTATGCTGGAAACTATGAATTTTGGAAGAAGTCTTCTGAGCTTGCTCAAAAGCTTAGGGCCTCTGAAAATAAGAAAATGGAAGAGAAGGCCGCTGAGCTTAAGTCATTTATTCAAAGATTCTCTGCCAACGCTTCGAAGTCATCACAGGCCACTGCTCGTCAAAAGCAGCTGGATAAACTAAATATTGAAGATCTACCAAAATCGACAAGAAAGTATCCTTATGTAGAATTTAAATCTAATCGTGAGATTGGAAAAGAGGTACTTAGAGTTGATGGACTTACAAAAACAATTGATGGAGTTAAGGTCCTTGATAATGTGAGCTTCATGGTTAATAAGGATGACAAGATTGCCTTCCTATCGGATAACGATCTTGCCGTTACAACTTTCTTTAATATCATCTCTGGTGAAGAAGAAGCGGATTCAGGGACTTTTGAATGGGGTGTGACAACTTCTCATTCATATTTTCCAAGTGATAATACAAAGTATTTTGAGTCGGGAGATAAGAACCTTGTTGACTGGCTAAGAGATTTCTCTCCAAATGAAAAAGAAGAAACATTTATTAGAGGGTTCTTAGGGAAAATGCTCTTTTCTGGTGAAGAGGCCCTAAAGAAGACAAATGTTCTTTCTGGGGGAGAGAAGGTGAGATGTATGCTCTCTAAGTTAATGCTTTCTGGAGCGAACGTCATCATCTTAGATGGACCAACTAACCACTTAGATCTAGAAAGTATCTCATCTGTTAACGATGGTATGACTCGTTTTAAAGGTAATATTCTCTTTAGCTCACACGACCACGAGCTACTTCAAACTGTTGCGAATAGAATCATAGTTCTTGATGGTGGCGTTAGCTATGACAAGATGACAACATATGATGAGTACCTAGAAAGTCAGCAGTAGACTCCACAAAATCGGATTATATTTCACAAAATATGTGTAAAGGCTCCATTTAATGGGGCTTTTCTTATATAAAAATTACTCGCTGCTAGATGTGTACACAGGCCCGTGTTAGATTTCGCCCCATACAAATTGGGGGATTTCATGTTGAATTCTATTAAAGCTGGGCTAGTTCTATCGGCCCTATTACTAAGTACAAATATCCAAGCGGCGTTTCAAACATTAGGTGTGGGGTCTAATGAGGTCTTGAATGTTCGCGTTAATGATGTTGCCAAGTGGACAAATAATAAGATTGATCCAAATCTTTCAAAGTTCTTAAATTGGTATTCTGATAATGAAGAGGATCTCTTTCCTGAGCTTGAAGTTGAGAATGTTTACAATCTCTTCTTCACTGATTACCCACAAAGAGATGGAGATCAGTTCAAATATAAGTTAGCTGCCTTTGTAAGAACTAAGGGAAGCTTCGAAGCTCTACAATTTGTTAAGCTTAATGTTAAGGGTGAGCTTAAGTGGGATGGAAAGAAGGTTGAAGGTTATGTTCAATCTGCTATCACTGAACAAATTGGACTTTCTAAAACAAATTTTGAAGTTGAGGTTGCTCTTTCTTCTAGAAAAGCCATTGTTAAAGATAGCTCAAACGGAATCAAGATGATTTTCCCACTAGGTGTTGGAGCATTTGATGAGGGCGTACTTAATGATGGTGTCTCAATCCTAACGCCAAGATTTAAGCAAGGTTACTTAGATAAGAATTACGCAATCTATGAGCGTAAGAAACCTCGTTACTTTATGGGGAAACCTTTTATTAGAATTCATGCTTCTGATGATGCGAAGAATGGTTTTACAAGTATTGGATTCCATACTCAGCCAAACGGTGGTGACTTTATCCGTGCTTTTGATTCTCATGGTTGTATGAGAATGCAAAACCCTGACTTATACGCTCTTTACTGGATTGTCTCTCAGGGACCAAGAAGAAGAACACCAATTGTTGTGAACTTCCACTCAGCAGATAAGACTGAGCACCCATTCCCTAAGAAGAATAAGCCATATAAGAGAGTTCTTAATACTGGTTCAGCTTCTTCTCCTGATTGGAAACTAGATAGAGATGATCTTGTACAAACGGTTTATAACTGGAATGATACGGCACCAGTTTCTCACCTGGTTGATCGTTCAGACGATGACTGGGGAGTTGTTTTTGATTATAAAATGGCCTGGAGAATTGCTGAGAAAAATAAAGCAAAAGAGCAGAAGTGTATTGATGCTAATCAGGTTGATGAATCAAAGTTCAAGGTAAATAGAAATGAGTTCTTCACTTGGGGAATGTCTGAAAAAGAAGAAAAGAAAGCTCAAAGAAAATATGAGAAGGCCTTAAGAAAAGCGGAAAGAGAGCTTGATAGGCTTATAAAGATGCTGAAAAAGATCTTAAGAAATGTTTAAAAGAAGCCTTTCCAAGAAGATCATTTAAGGATCGTGTCTACAGATGGTGGGTACACGGAAAGCAGAATCAATAAGAAATTATCTTTGATATGAGGCCCTGGAAACAGGGCCTTTTTTATTTGAATAATAGGATAGCATCCTGACAAGTGAGATTCGTCGCTGGATCTAATCTCTCTCGTTTAATCCACGCCTTGGCATAATCACTGACAAGATCTGATTGTAAGAGCTCCCTATAAACTGAAATGGGAGTCTCTCTTTCACTCTGTGTGATAATCTTTTGGATTTTCATTGTCAGGGCCCAGTCTGCTCGGATTCCCTTTGTTGAGCGCATATTGAGAAGGGTCACAAGCTCTTGTGGCCTTTGAATCTTTTGCGTGATTGACTCGGCCAGCTTTATGTAGTCTTTATTGTCTGAGATAAGATAAAAGGGTGTCTGCTCCAAAATCTGATTGAGATCGATCTGTTCAATCTCGACTAAAGATTGAAGAATTCCATCAATATAATTTTGGGAGAATTGAAAGTCTGGTGCTTTGAGATATTCTTTTAACTCGGCCACTGATCTTATATTCTTGGCCTGAGAGACTCTTAACTCAAGTTGAGCCTTCTCATTTTCTAATATCATTTCTCTTTGACGATCAATGGCCTCTTCTATTTCTTTTATTATGTTCTCTGTTTGCTCATCAGCTTTGAATTCAGGAATGACTCCATTATCATCTCTTCCACCTTTTTCATAGAAGACACTTTGCCATGTATTTTCAAAATGAGTCTTTCTCAAAACTCTTTGGTCTGTGGTGTCTTTGAATAACTCATGGGAAAGAGTCCAATCGACGAGAAGCCAGCTCTCTTGTTTTGGAGAGTATACGAGTTGTTTAAGATGAAAATCTTTTACATCTTTAAAAGGAGCGAGGGTCTTCATGAAGTCGACAAGCTTTTCTCTCGCTTTGATATAATGTTGTGAACCTGATTTATCTAGGATCTTGTTTTTATAGAAGAAGAACTCTTTAAGATCAAAGCTATCTTCTAATTCTAGTTTTTCTACGAGAAGGTAATTTTGACTTTCAAATTCATAGATCTTAGGAACTCTAATTCTTTGTGTTTCCAAGGCCCGATGTCCTAGGTAGAAGGCATCAATATAGTCCTCATAACGAGAGAATGTATTAAAGTTTCCACTTGATAGGGGAATCCTTAAGGCAAACTCACCTTGCTCATTCTCGACGAGAAAGACTCGTGTGGTATTACCTTTTCCTAGGCTTTTTATAATGCGGTAATCTCTTTGACCAAGAGTGATTTTATCTTGGGGGCCTATTTCCAGATTTTGCTGCTGCAACTCTTCAATACTAAGTTGCTTTGACCAGCTATTGGTACAAAGAACGATATGGAGAAATATGATGTAGAGCGCTGTCTTAATAGAATGCATCGATACTTAGAGAAGCACAATTGGTGCCAAGTTTATCTCCTAAAGAGATGATTAATGAAGCCGTTTCATGTTCAGAATTTTTGAAAGTGTCTAAGAACTAGACAGTCTAGTCAAATTGCAGGCCCAGGGAGAGCATGGCCGCTGTGATATTTGTAGATTGTGCGACACCATCGCTAAAGCTTTCTTCCGCGCGAATTGATTCTACGGCAAATTCTAGTAGAACACTTGTACTATCGTTCATAGGAAAATCAAGTCCGACGGCCACCGAAGGTACGAGTGAGGCATTTCCTGATTGTACGGAATCATTGAGCTGCGATTGTGATTTTCCATATCCTAAGGTGACGCTAGCATATGGAGTTGTGTTTATTCCCCAAAGAGTTGCAAATCTCATTTGTAGCCCTAGAGTTGCCATATATCTTTGAGTTTCAATTTCTAAACTTGGATTAGACAGAGTGAGAAGTTCCGTGTCATATCGAAAACCGAATTCCCACTTAAAACTTTCTGATAAGGGTCTAGTCAGTTTGAACTTGAAGTTATTTCCACTTCTTTCCCCATCATTATTTTCCGAACCAGTCGTTGATTCATTGAGTGCTTGTGTTTTACTCACAAGGATTTGGTAGGCCGTCTCGGAAGCGACGCTGTATTTTTTTCGAAGTTGCTTTTGTTCAATAGCAAGAATCTGATTATATCTCTCGTCAGTCATGAGTTTTGGAATCTCTGTCCATACTCTTTCGACTGAGTAACTCACTGTGACGATTTCTCCTACTTTAAATGGAACCTTACTCTCTTTATCTTCTATGACCCACTGGGAGAAGTCGCGGTTGGAATTTACGACTCGAGCAACAAAGGAAATATTCTTAGAAGAGAAGAGTGATTTTTGACCAGTGTAGACACGGTCTTTATGACCTTTTCTAATGATAAAAGAGTTTCCAGTTGTTGAAACTTTCTGAATGACAACTAAATGGTGATTTTCTTTGATTTCGTTTTCAATATCTTCTTGCGAGATAGCAAAGGATTGATTGGCCAAAAATAGCATGAAAATAGAAATAAGTGTCGTCTTTATCATTACTTACTATTTTATTTGGTTTTTTCTAAATCTAAAGATGGGCATTTTTCTCTGATTCCCGTGCGGATATGTCGGATAATGAAATAGTCGGCCTTTAAACTTTTTTTTCAAAGTGTCGAAATGATTAAGGGATAAATATGAGAAAAATGGGTAATGTTGTGAAAATTTTAATTGGAATATTTCTAATACTGGGTATGAGTTCTTGTGTTCAGAAGATCAAAGAGAAGACAGGCTCTAATAATGCCTTAACTTCGACTAATAAAATTGTGGAACCTTCCATTACAAAAATATATATGTCTGGTTCCGATAAAATTATTGTTGAAGGTGAAAATCTCTCTGGGACACAAACAGTAACTGTTTCACAGGGATCTTCAACTTATGATCTCACGATTTCGTCAAAAACAAATTCTCTCTTGGCCCTAACTGTCGCTCCTAGTGTGCGCTTCTTTACTGATGTGGCCTATACATTCTTTGTTTCCAATGCTTATGCTCAGGCAACTTTTCCTGTGACATTTGTGATTGATGACGCAGAAATTACGAGTGCAAAGATTGCTGATGGTGCTATTACGGCCGCAAAAATTGATTCTATGGGTGCAAACTCAGGACAGGCCCTCATTTATAATGGATCATCTTGGACACCAGGAAACTTAGGTGGGCTCAATTTCATGGGAAGTTATACCCCGGCAGCTGGAACACCTCCATCCGGAACACCAAATAATGGAGAGTTTTGGATTGTTGACTCAACAGTTGTCTCTGTCGATATTGATGGAGCGGGTGCTACTGGAACTGCAACCTATGTTTCTGGAGATTGGGTTGTTTATGACTCAAATACAGCATCTTGGCTAAAGATAGATAATAATAGTACAGGGAACTTTTGGACAAAGAGTTCTTCAGACATCAATTATACTTCAGGGGATGTCTCAATCGGGACAACTTTAACTCCAACACTATTTAATCTCTATGATACAAACCTTCTCGCTGTCAGCGGTGATGGAACGGCCTTACAAATTGATGGGGATGTTCTAACAGGGACTCAGTGGGCAAGAGGGATTAGTTTTGGTCTTGAATCAACAAGACATGTCAGAGTTGGTGCAGAGGGAACAACTGATGGAACAACTTCATCTTTAAACAGCTTCTATATCAATACGAACTCTGCTGATCCAACACCTTGGACAACGGCTCAGTTTGTTATTACTAATGCAGGATATGTCGGAATTAATAATCAAAGTCCAACGACAGAATTGGATGTGACGGGAACAATTACCGCCTCAAACTTTATTGGTGATGGTTCAGGAATTACTAACGTCGTTTCTACTGGTTCCGTTACCAATGCTTCAAATAGTGTCCTTACAGCTGATAACGATGGTGATGGAAGTGGGGAGATCCAATTTCAGATCAATGGTGTTACTCAAGGAATCATTGATAACGCCGGTAATATGGGAGTTGGGACTACTACGACACGTTCTGAACTGGACATCAGAAGTACAGCTCAGACTGAAACAAGTATTATCAGTTATCAAGATAATGATGCTGTGTTAACACTTGGATCAAATAGTGGCCTAAATCCTGGTGCTGAAGTGACAACTCTCACTGGGACAACTCTTGGGACAGTTGGCTTTGCTGGTTATGATGGAACAAATTTTAGTTCTACTTCAAGTATCTCATCTGCTTCAACAGAGGCCTGGGGTGCTGCTGCGAAGGGTTCAAACCTTATTTTTTCTACCACGACGAATGGTGCAACAACCGCGACTGAGAGAATGAGAATTTCTCACAGTGGTAATGTTGGGATTGCAAATGCAGCTCCTGCTGAGGCCTTAGATGTCACGGGGAATATCCAGTCTTCTGGAAATATCATTGTCGGTGGTAATGCAACTGTGACAGGAACTATTACTTCCACAGGTACAATCTCGGGGCCAATGAGCCCGACAGGTGGGCTTAGTGTGTCCACTTCATCAGGGACATATACCGCTTCAAATTATGTGACGAATCTCTCTTTGGGAGTTGATGAAACAAGTGCTTTTCTACAATTTCCTTTGCAAACAAGTACAGGAGGAGGGCCAACTGCTGATACTGTTTTTGGAATTGGTGTTTCTCAAACTGATGGGGCCCTAAGAATTGTAAGAAGTAGCGCAAAGACTGGTGCCACAGCTGATAACTCGGATCTTGTGATCGATGAAGGTGGTGATGTGACAGTCGCAAATAACCTTACCGTGACTGGAAACTTAAACTTTGGAACTGCAACTGGGACTTTTTCAGGTGCTGTTTCGGGAACTACGGGAACATTCTCATCTAATTTAAGTACAAGTGCTGCCGCTACTGTAGGAGCGGATCTCACAGTGGATACCAATACTCTTCACGTTGACTCGACAAATAATCGTGTTGGGGTGCTAAATTTAACACCGGCATATACTCTTGATGTGACTGGAGATGTTCATGCTTCAGGATCAGTCTATGCAAACTCAACTTGTGAGTTAGGAGTCTGTACTTCAGATAGACGTTATAAGAAAAATATTGAAGAGATTGAAGAAGTTTCAGATAGATTTGCAAATATTCGCACTGTTGAGTACGAGTGGAGAACTGATGAGTATCCAAATAAATCATTTCATCATAAGAAAGAAGTTGGGGTTATTGCCCAAGAAGTTAGAGAGCAGTTTCCAGAGCTAGTGCATGAAGATGATGATGGTTATTTGAAAGTTGATAAATCAAAGCTTCAGGCCTATGCAATGAAGGCCCTTAAGGAACAGATTAAACGCAATGATCGCCTTGAGAGGGAGAACGAGCAAATGAAGGAATTTCTTTGTTCAAAATACGCAGATGCTCCTTTTTGTCAGTAAATTGCCATAGAATTTAGTCGAATTTTTAAAAGGATAGCTTGTTCTTATTCTGAGGAAGGCAAGCTATCTAACTGTAATTATGAGGGTTTGTCCTTAATTATTCCCTAGAATCAGTGAAATTTGAAAAAATAACCATAACTCTTAAGTTAAAAGCTTAGGTGGCGATAAGTAGTTGAGGTTAGGAGTATTTTTTTAATGGGTAAGTTGTTAGGGTTTATTACATTCTTTTTGATTCTAGCGTCTTGTACACCACAAGAGGCGAAGAAGAACGCTCAGTGTGCTTCACAGGAAATCTTTGATGAAGTGAGCCGTACTTGTGTTGCTGACTCTTCACCAAGACTTCCGATAGCTTCAACGACTAAAATTACAATCACGGAAAATGACCCTGAGACCACATTCTCAATTAATTATACGGATGGGGATGGTGATGCCGCCCAATCTTGTACCATTACAAGTTCGCAAACAGGGCTGCGTGGAATGTATGAGTCCCAAGGGATCTTATACAAGGTGGATACGTCACTTCTGACAGGGCCACTATTTACTTTAACATTACAAAATGATGTTTCTATTACTCCTGGTTTTGAGGTTGCCTCGTTATCAGGATTTGATATTACGGTGAGAATGAGAGATGGGATCTCAACTTCTCAAAATGTAGCCGCTGCAATTAACTCAGCTCTTGCCGGAACTGTTTCGGCGACGGTAACTCAGAACTTTGTTTTTCAAAATGTCGAATCGGCAAGTCAGTTTCAAGCGGGGACATGTACATGTTTAAATGGTGCTTGTTCTATGACTGTTGAGCCTGTGACTAATTTTGATGGGACAACCAGAATCAATTATTTTTTAAGTGATAATGATGGAAATGGTGATACTAAAACTCTTGAAGTTGTGGTTGCTAATCTTGATGCAGCTCCAACTGTTTCAGGTGTCACTGGTGTAGGTCTGACAGAAGATACATCGAGTTTAATTACTCTTGCTTATTCTGATGTCGATGGAGACCTGGCCACTTCTTGTAGTATTTCTAATCTTGATACTAATCTTGCTTTAACTAGTGCATGTTCTTGTTCTTCAGGAGTATGTCGAGTTGGTGTTCAAGGTCTGACAAATTATAATAACGCTTCGACTTTTACTTTCTTTGATTACACTGTAACAGCTAATGGACAAACTTCTTCAACAGCTTCAGTGACAGGAACTGTCGCAGCAGTAAATGATATTCCTTCAACGGTAGATTTCAATGTAGTGGCAACAGAAGAGGGAACAAATGATGCTTCCTACACTGTCGCTGTAACACTTCCAACAATCACGGATATTGAGACAGCGAGTTCTTCGATTCGCTATAGAATTCAGGGAGCGACACCTGTTGATGGGACAAACTTTATTTCAATTGCTGGTTGTCTCGATACGACAACGAGTACCGCCTGTACTTTTACATTTGAAGGAGAGTGGAATCCATCTCCATTTACTTTCTATTATCAAGTTTCTGATGATGGCGGGGCCACGTGGTATCCTAGTTCAGGTTTAGGCGGGGCGATTACAGTTATTATTACTTCAGTTAATGATGTACCTGAGCTTTCTGCAGGGACATATGCAGAGTCTGGAAATGAAAGTAATACTTGGTCTCCAAGTGCTATTACTTTTTCAGGTTCTCTTCCAAGCGGGACAGATAATGACTCTTCTCTAACTTATTTTCTTTCAGATGCTAGTGGAAATGTTATTACAGATGGGACTGGAACTAATGGAGTTCTATCGGGTTGTTTAAATCTCAATGGTCCTAACTCGACATCTGGTTGTGTTTATACGCCAACAAATGGAAACTTCACTGGGCTTGCAGATACTTATTATTACGTGGCCTATGATGGGGCCAATTATTCAAATGCTAAGGCCTTTACTATTACAGTAAATCCTGTTTCTGATGTACCTATTCTTTGTAAGTACACACGCTATGATTTAGATGATGGGAAGACTGAATGTGGTGTTAAGGGATGTGTTGGTGATGGGGAACCTCTATTTAGTCCAACATCTCACTCTACGGCCGAGCCAGTTGTTTACTATGATGAAACGAATGGTAATTGTTACCAGAGTGTCAGCACTAGTGGTTGGACAAATGTGGCCTCTTCACTTGGATCTTTTACTATTGGAGAGAAGGAAACACTTCTTATCAATAATATTATTCCTAATGAAGGTGGAGATAGTACAGAAGATGCTGAAACATTCTATGTGGATACGACAAGTATCAGTATTACAAATACAATTCTCGTAAACAGAGATAAAATGACTTTCACTTATACTAATGCAAGTGGAACGACTGATAGTTTTGATGGAACTGCACCAGGGGCCATCAATTCATTCACCTCAGAGTCAGGGGCCATGGATGATGGTATTCTCTCTCTTTAATTGTTCCAACAGCTGGACAGGTAGGAACTTCTGATATTAGTTTTAATATTTGTGACGATGCCACTTGTTCTGGAAATGTGACGGCCGTGAGCTTTAGTATTGAAGTTAAGGCCCAAAGTATCATTCACAATGGATGGGCAAAAATCAAGTCGGTTGGAATAAAGACAAATAAATTTTCTCAGGCCCTTGAGACGAATAATGCCTGTTCTTATTCACTAGATATGTGTGATGGAGGATCGGTTTGTAAGTCTTCTGCTACTGGAACTCCAACGGCCTCGGCCGATCATGCAGGTGCTATCTATAGAATGGGTGATGGAAGTTGTTTCTATGCAACGGCCAAGGGAAGTTCAAACTGGGTTTCTTTTGCACCATTTTGTAATATTTCAACCGTTAGTAAAAAAGATGCCAATACTGAAGTCAGTTGTACTTACTCAACGAATCTTTGTGATACTGGAAGTGCTTGTACTTCAGCAGTTGCAGGGACACCAACTGCAAGTGCGGACGCCGCCGGTGCTGTCTTTAGAGATGGAAACGGGGCCTGTTATATTGCCTCAGCTGCAGGAACAGGGAATTGGGTTCAACAGACTTATCTTTCTGATGAGACAAATACTTGTGACACAGATCTTGAGTATGCCAGTTGTATTGGAGATGATACACCGGCCGTTAAAGGTCTTGCTGCGGCCTCAAATGAAGGTGTCTTCTACTATAATTCAAAATCTACAGCTCTAGATAGTCAAAGATGCTGGTACTCTGATGGAGCAACTTGGAATACTTATAGCTCTACGACTCAAATTGATTTTACTTGGAATGCCTTCACAGTTTCTGGGACGGGATCAATTTCTGGATATAATATCTTCAGAAGAAAGGCCGGAGAGAGTTTTGATTATCAAAACCCAATTAATATAGATACAGTTGCAAGTACGGCAACAAGTTATTCTGATAATGGGACGAATTCAAGAGTGGCGCCTTCGCCAAATATTGTATACTTCTATGAAGTTAGGCCTGTTCTAACGTTGCCAGACTCTTCAACTTTAGAAGTCTCGACAAATGCGGCCATTAAGAATGTGAGAATTATGTCTCCACCAGATAATATGATCTTTGCTCACAGATGGATGGTTAATAAGACGATCTGTGATCTTATGGGAAGTTCTACTTACCAAGATTATAATTATATTTGTGCCTATATTGGACCAGAGGATACTGATTCTACGGCCGGTGATTATTCAACATTTAATGCTTCGACAGGTATTTCCACTGTCTATGATATTGGAGCAGACCTTCTCGTAAACCGTTTTGAGCAAGGTTGTCCTTATAGCTCTTCGGGATGTTCTACAACAGACGGATCTTGTATTGGAAATGTTGCACCTTCTGCAGCTGAGGGATCTAATGGTGATATCTACTATGACAGATCGAGTGCCACATGTAGTGTGAAAACAGCAGGTGTTTGGACGGCGATCTCTAATGAGGATTTAGCGATTTCTCAAGTGGCGCACTTACCACCACTTGTTAATATTTCGGCCGCCAATGCAACGAACTTCTGTACGGCACAGACAAAGCCTTCAACAATTGATGGGATTATCTCTGGGGGAACTTTAACAAATGGTTATGAGCTACCTTCTAGAAAAGACCAGGTTGTTTACTCTCAATGGGAAATTACATCATCGTTTAACGATGGAAATGCTCAAGATACAGAGTTAGGAACAAACTTAAACTCTAGTTCTAAGTGTAACACAGCTAGTGCCAATGGAATTGATTTTGGTTATACAGATAATGCTCTTCCTGATTCAACGACTTTCTATTCTCTACCGGGAACAGCTTCTTCTTCAATCAGATCGGTTTATACAGGATCTACGCAAACAGAAGATTGTTCTTCACTCTTTGGTGTTCAAGACTCAATTGGAAACGTAGCAGAGTGGACGTCGACAACAATCACATACGATGGTGCGAGTGGAAGTCCAGATTCATTTAGTAGCACAAACTTTAATACATCAAATGATGCTTCATCATATTTTTGGGCCAATAATTTTACTTTCGATAATATCACTGGTCCATGTTTTGATGATACAGATGTCGATACAAATTGTGATGATGGCTCAATGGCATCATGGCTTATTGAAGATACTGTGACGTATAATGCAGGGGATTTCCTTGTGACAATTGGAATGCCTGTTTCTTCTCAATTTAGATCAGTTCAAACTTCGGACTCATCTCTACCTTATGTTCTCGATATCGGATCAACAGGTGGGATTCCAAGTGATAAGCTTCACGACGATACTATTGAGACGAATATGACGACTTTCAATACTGATGGGGCCGGAACAGTTGGGCGTATCGCCACAGGTGGTGGTTACTCAACAGGTACTGGAAGTGGAACTTATTCAATGGAGTTCTTAAATCAGTCAACTGTCACACGTGATGATGTTGGTCTGAGATGTCTTATCCGAGTTCCATACTCTGACTATGTCGAATAATAACTAAAACTTAATATTAAGCTAATGACTCCAAGTCACTTTGGTGATAGCATGATTTTGTTTAAATCAATGGGGGAGTCATGTTTTTTAAAAAAGTTACAAAGAATATTGAAACACCAAGAGGAAAAGTCATTCCATTTCTCAATCAAAAAGGGGGAGTTGGAAAGACGACAATGTGTTTTAATTCGGCCCATGCCCTGGCCCAAAAAGGCAAGCGTGTTCTTTGTATCGATATGGACCCACAGGCCAACCTCAGTCTTCTTTTTGGAGTTGATACCTCAGAAACAGATCAGTACTCAATTCATCAATTACTTGTGAACTCTGTAAGAGAGCTTAAGTCTCTTCACTCTGTGTGCCTAGTGGATGATGTTATTGTAGAGGGGGAGGTTGATATCATTCCTGCAGGGCAGGAGCTTTCAGGTTTTGAATTGACCATGGCCGCAATCTCGTCTCCAAGGCAGCTCATTCTCAAAAAGTTTTTAGAAAAGAATGATCTTCTTAATCGCTACGATTATATTCTTCTTGATTGCCCGCCGACTCTTGGGCTCCTCGTTGTCAATGCTATTTGTGCAGGTCATGGGGTTATTGTTCCATTTAGACCTGATGACTTTTCGAAGAAGGGTTTAAATCACTTCTACGATATGCTCGAAGATGTTCAAGACATGGGAATCGTCGATGTGCCAGAGATCCTTGCCCACGTGCCCAATCTTGTCGACAACCGCCGTAAGGTCGAAGAGCAAGACCTTCATGAGATTAAGGAGATGATAGGTGAGAGACTCGGTGAAGATCGTGTTGTGAATCCGTTCTATAATCGTGCTCAGCTTGTGAAGTCACAAGCCTCTAAAAAGTCGGTATTTGATTACTCTTCTAAGGAATATTCTCATTTACATCAACAATTTCATGAAATTGCCGATATAATAGAAACATGGAATGCAAATTAACGGAGTTTTTATATGGGTGCTAAGGCCAAGAAAAATCCACTATACGTGGTCACAAATGATGGTAAGGATGTTGAGCAAGCTGAAGGCTTCTTTGATGCCATCATTAAGAAGTTTGGACTAGAGCCTTTCATACAAGTCTTCAATTCGATTCTTAGCCTTCTTTCAGACCAGGTTGGAAATTATGGTTTCTTTCTTTTTCTGCAAGAGTTTGTCGATCAAGTTGTCGAGAATCTTGAAGAGCTTAAGGGGAGAATTGGAAGTATCGTTCCAATTTTTTCTTAGATCATGTTAAGGCCATTATACATTATTTTCGTATTACTCTTTAGTAGCGCTTGTTTTGCTAAGGCCTTTAATATTCATTTCTATCAAGAAGAAAAAGTTCCTCTGGTTATCAACGGGAAAAATGGTAAGACCTCGGGGATCTATTATGATGCTCTTACAAAAATCCTTGATGAGGCCCAGATTAATTATCAAATAAAAAAAGCTCCGGCCTTAAGAAGGCGTCGTGCCTTTTGGAGTGGGGAAACTTATATCAGTTGTTGTTCAAATCCCTCTTGGCGTTCAAAGGCACAAGAACAAGATGTCCAATTCTTTTCACTTCCTTTTATGCAGCTTCAAGACGTCATTATTTATCCAAAATCAATGCGTCCGAATATGGCCAGACTTCATAGTTATAAGTTTGCACTAGTTAGGGGCTATACTTATAAAGACGAGAAGAGCTTTAAGAAGGTCACTCGCCTGGTCAATGAAAGGGCCATTTTGGAGTTTATCAACTCTAAGCGTGCCAATCTGGGGATCGTGAATAAGACCATAGCCCAATACTATATTAATAAACTAAATTTAGATCTCGAAATTGGACCCATCTACACCACAGACGATATTCACATAAGGGTTCATAAAAATAGAAAGGCACTCTTAAAACCTATTAATAGGTCTATTAAGAAGTTAAAAGAAGAAGGCTTCTTTAACGATCTCAAGAAGTCCTATGTCACAAAGTTCAATAAGGACGCTCAAGTTGATAAAACTTGGGATTTTCTCGCTCTAACTGGTCAAAATTAATACTGTTGCCCATTGTCAACTTTTCAAACTCCGATGGCCATGATATTAAATGACGCACTTAGGAGATAACTATGGAAATTAATCATCGTATTGATGAACTCAAGTCTGAGTTCTCTCAATTCTCAGATTGGGAAGATAAATATAAGCATATCATTTCACTTGGTAAGGCCCTAGTAGAAATGCCTGAAGAGCTTAAAACAGAAGAAAATAAAGTTAAGGGATGTCAGTCTCAAGTATGGCTACATGCTGATCTTAAAGACGGGAAAATTATTTTCCAAGCTGATTCAGATGCGGCGATCGTTAAAGGTATCGTCTCTGTTCTAGTTCGTGTTTACTCTAATGCAACTCCAGAGGAAGTTCTTGCAACGAAACCAGAGTTCTTAGATGAGATCGGTTTAAGGCAGCACCTTTCGATGTCTAGAGCAAATGGACTCTCTAGTATGGTTAAGCAAATTTCAATGTATGCACTTGCATTTCAAACAAAAATAAAAATGGGGTTAGCTTAATGAATTTAAATTTAAGTCGTCCTAGAAGAAATAGAAAGTCACATGCTATTCGCTCACTAATGCGTGAGACGACATTAACGAGTGATGATCTTATTGCTCCACTTTTTATTATTGATGGAAAGGATAAGATTGATCCTATTGAGTCGATGCCTGGATATGCCAGACTAAGCCGCGATCTCATTGTCAAAGAGGCGCAAGAGCTTTGGTCAATGGGAATTAAATGTGTCTCTCTCTTTCCGGCCTTGGATGATTCTTTCAAAGATAAATTTGCCACAGAGTCTAAGAACCCTGATGGACTTCTTCAAAGAACAATTAAAGATATTAAGAATGCGCTTCCTGAAATGCTCATCATGACTGATGTTGCAATGGACCCTTACTCTAGTGATGGTCACGATGGATTAGTTGATGATAAAACAGGTGAGATTCTCAATGATGAAACACTTGATATTCTTGCGGCTATGGCAATCGCTCAAGCTGAAGCGGGAAGTGATATTGTTGGTCCAAGTGATATGATGGATGGGAGAGTTGGAAGAATTCGTCTCGCACTTGATGAATCATCTTTTACAAATACTCTTATCATGTCTTATACGGCCAAGTATGCTTCTAGCTTCTATGGTCCTTTTAGAGATGCTCTTGATTCTGCACCTAAGGCCGGTGATAAGAAAACTTATCAGATGGACTTTTCAAATAGGGCCGAGGCCATCCGTGAGATTCGTCTTGATGAGAGTGAGGGCGCAGATATTCTTATGGTGAAACCTGGAATCTCATATCTCGATGTTATTAAGGATATGAAGGACAATACTCATCTTCCTGTCGCGGCCTACAATGTTTCAGGTGAATATAGTATGGTAAAAGCTGCGGCCGAAAGAGGGTGGCTTGATGGTGAAAAAGTTGCACTTGAAATGCTGACTTCTTTCAAAAGGGCAGGAGCAGATATGATCCTTACTTACTTCTCAAAAGAAGTGGCCCGACTTTTTTAATGAAATGAATTACTGAGGTTTTTGGCGGGCCTTCTGCCCGTCATTAACTTTAACAGGAATATAGGCCTTGGCCCTACGATTTTCCTTTTCCTTGAGGATTGCCGCTCCAACAATAATTCCGATAGCAATAACTGAAATCCACATATTTACTCCAGTGGGTGAGAGACCTTATTTGCCTCCTCCCTCATATATTATACGGTAAATGTGAGAATATTGTTAATACTTACTTTGTTAATTCTTGGTAAAGTCTACTTAAGTTATTGATATTTTGTGTTAGTTTGGCCATGTCTAGGGCAGTTTTTTTGGTTTTGGACCTTTTTTTTGGTATTTAGCTAAATCGCTGTCTTTCAATTCCTCTCAAATTTGATATCCTATCTCTATACTTAGAATTTCAAGGGAGTCTGACAAGTGGACTTTTGTCAAATATTAGAGCCTAAGCAAAAGGCCCTAAGAATCAATTTAGATAATCAGATTTATGGAACAATTGCCGAAATCGGTGCAGGACAAGAAGTTGCACGTCACTTCTTTAGGGCCGGCGGTGCGGCCGGAACAATTGCAAAAACTATGTCGGCATACGATATGGTTATTTCAGATAAAATCTATGGTCGAGAAAAATCTGGTCGCTATGTGTGTCGTGAACGTGTTGAGAAAATGATTGATCACGAATACAACTTAGTTGTTGATCGACTAGAAGATTCTAGAAGTAATGAAACCAAGTTCTTTGCTTTCGCCGATACTGTGGCCGCGAAGAGTTATTCTGGCCTAGGTGATTGTCATGGTTGGCTTGGGGTGAAATTTCAGCATGAGGCCAAGGCCCAAGCAAGTGAGATCCTCTTACATGTGAGAATGTTAGATCAAGAAAATATTCAACAACAAGAAGCGGTTGGAATTCTTGGGGTAAATTTAATTTACGCTTGTTTTAATTATGCTAATGATCCCGTTAAGATTGTTTCAACTCTAATGGACAATCTGACAAATAGAAGAATTGAAATCGATATGATTCGTGTTAAGGGTGAAGCCTTTAAAGGGATTGATAGTCGTATTCTTTCATTAGAACTTGTTAAGAGAAAATATACTAATATGGTTCTCTTTGATGAGTTTGGGCAAGTGACGGCCGCTAAAGATTCTCTCTATAAGAAAAATCTTGTTGTTCTTAGAGGTAGCTTTAGACCACCAACTCACGTGAATATGGATATGCTTAAATGTGGGAAAGAGGCCATTTTAAATGAACTTGAAGGTGATGAGCAATCTCGTCTTGAAGTGCTTGCTGAAATTTCGATGTCAAAACTTCTAGAAAGAGGTGCTGTTGATAATCGAGACTTTCTTGCACGTGTTGAGCTTTTAACGAAATTAAAGCAAAAGGTTTTAATAACCAATTTTGATGGTTATTTTTCATTAAATATGGCACTACAACCAATTTGTAGAAAGAAGATTCTCTTTGTCTCTGGCGTGTATAACTTACAAGAGATTTTAGATATTGAAAAATNTCGTGAAAACAAAGTGAATTCTTGGGGCCCTTGGTGAACTCTTTGGTCATTCAAC
>NZ_AUNJ01000318.1 GCF_000447775.1 Bacteriovorax sp. DB6_IX | reverse complement strand
CCTATTAGTTTGAACTAATTAATCCAACCTTTGTTAGGGCATTCATTAATTTTGAAAGGTCTGCTACTAGAGTTTCCTCTGAAACATCGTATTCATCTAAAATTTCATTAGAAACATCAAAGAGGCTTTTCCCCGCTTCGAGTCTCTTATAGATTTCACTCGAAACACCTTCCATTTTATAAAAGATATCTCCATCATCCATTTTCATTAAGATAATTGATCCATCACTATTCTTTCTTGTGACGACTTCTTCACTTAAGTTTAGTTGAAATTCTTTTAAATCATTTAAGTTTGCAAATTCCATTTTGTATCCTCAATCGTTATATCTAAAAACTGGTAAGTTAAAACAGTTACATTTATCGCAAGGTGAATTCTTTAGTCGTCCACCAGGTTTACGTAATTCTTGTCTAAAGTTTGAAAACTTCTCTCCAAACCATATTTCTTCTAGCGTATTTTGATGTATATTTCCCATCACTAGCTTTTGATAGAAATCTTCATAACATGGAAGTATATTTCCTTTAAGAGTTATCGACATCATAATAGAAGGTAAGAGGCATGGAGTTTTTTCTCCGGCACCATTTTGAATATCTTCAAGAATTCCAGATCGATTACTCATATCTATTTGAGTGTAATTATTATAAATCACTCTCTTTCTTTCTTCTTCATTCAATTCTTCATATGTTTTATCAAATATATAATTAGGCTTTACGTCTTCATGCTTTGTAATATTAAAAGCATCAACTCCAGCCTCTCTTAATTCATCAAACTTCTTCTTAGTTAATAAAGTTCCATTCGAATAGATCTGTAAGAGAACTTTTGGTAAACGCTGTTTTAAGAGTTTAGCAAAAGGTGCCAACTTCTTTGATAATAGAGGTTCATTATAAAAATGAAAGGAGACAATCCCCCTAAAATCAGACGCTTCCAATGAATCCAAAATCTTTTCAAAAGTCTTATCTTCCATGTCTCCTTGCTCAACCCTTTCATCAACAGAGTTGGGACAATAGGAGCAGGCCATATTACATCTCGAATTAATTTCGATTTCTACAATTTTAAAGAGCCTCTTATTTTCCGACATCTAATACCACAATGTCCTTTTCTTCAAATAGTTCACACAACTTATTATAAGAAGTATTCAATTTGTTTTTTACGTCACGAATCCCTAAGTAAACCCGCTGAGATTTCATAATCTTTTCCCAAACTTCTTTTGAGCACAACTCAATATAAGAGAAGATCAGCAATCCCTTCTTTTCTTCTATCGACTTCTGTATTGCCCCATCTAGAAATGCCAATACATCGGGAAATAAGTCCTTATTATTATAGTAGTCACTAACAATCAAAACATCATGACACAGAGCCTCTTTTTGAGTGAATGACTTTCTATAACGCTCAATGAACTGAATCCCCTCTTTTGAGAAGAATAATTCATTCCACTCTGAGCGCATTATGCTAAAAGCGGCAGCTCCATAGCGTTTTACAGCACGATGCTTCATTTTATTTATTTCTATCATTTCTACAGTATCAGCGAGATAAAACTCTCTATCAATAATATGACGGATCTTCTTGGCCTCAAGTAAATATGAAGCAATCTGCTCTCCTCTATAAGCAGACTCATCAAAAGCCGTTATTAGGGAGTAAGGCACTTGATAATGATCCTGGGTAATATCGAGATGCCCACCCCAGCCCGAGACTATAACTGGCCATCCTTCATTCAATGCCTGCTGAACACTAACACCATAGTCTTCAAATATATTCGTAGATAAACTAATAAAGACAGGATTAACGTATTCTTTCTTAGTCCATTCGTCTTGCTCAATAAATGGCAGAATTCGTGGAGCTTGTTTCCAACTTAGAGATTCAATTAAGCTTATGACTTCGACTTTAAACTGTGCTCTCTTTTTATACTCGACGTAGACTTTCTCTTGAGGATCAAAGTCTCCCAACAGAGTTAGCTTTACATTCAGATCATACTTCATTTGCAAACTGTGAACGGTATGAATTAAGCATTCAATATTTTTAGCCTCATTCAATCGTCCCGCATAAATCAGCTCCAAATTCTCTTTCCAGTCAATATCAGGAGAATCAATGCCATCAAGAATTAGGTTTCTTGGTATAACAGAGATTGATTTATCATCTAGACCAAATTCATTTATAAGGAAACCTTTCACAGAGTGGCTTAAAACCCAAATTCTAATTGATTTAAAAGGCCAGTGTCCCAGTTCAAAGAAAGACCTAACGAAGGAGCCAAACATTAATATATTTACAGTTCTCTCTACATTTAAATCTTCAAATGATACTTCACCAAGGTCTGGACAAAAAAAGTTATCTAACTGAAATTGATTTTCTAAAATATCTGTAACTCTTTTGTAGAGGAACTTTACACTTCTAAATGAGGAATCATATTCATTATTGATCATACGATACCTACTTCGACTTAAGCTTTAGAAAGAAAAGAAACTTAAGTACATTGAGAATATTTCCAAACTTTAAGGCCTTCTCTTCTCCACCTAATCTCTTATTCAGCTCAAAAGGAACTTCTTTAAATGGAACATAGAAGTGAGTGGCATGGCGAATGATCAACTCTAGATTTATCGTAAAACCATTCGATATCAAATTAAGCTTCTTTAGATTTGATCTTTTGTAGACAGTAATTCCATTAAAGTACTTAATTGGTACATTGAAAACAAATCGACAACCAGCTTGAAATACTCTAGAAAGAACTGATCGCAGTAGTGTTCTAACTTCAAAAGTATTTGAGGGATAAGAGACGCAAGGACAATCATATTCTACTGCAACGTTATAGCAATCAATAACTGTCTGAGCAGGAATCTCTCCATCACTTGGAATCCAGCAAATTAAATCTGTCTCAAAAAATTGCAGTCCTTCTTTAAAGGCATTACCAATATTCTTTGGAGTTTTATTATGAATGATAGCGATATTTCCATCGACGGCAGTTAAGCTATTTCCAATCTTTTCGGAATTATCCGTTGAGCCATCATTTACGAGTAGAACTTGATAGGGAATCTCATTCTTTTTCAAAGCAAAAGTGAGCGAATTCACAACACTTTCCAGCGCCTTTTCTTCATTGAGAAATGGAATAACTACACCAATGCTTTTCATAATAATACTATATATTTAACTCTCTTATTTATGTTATTATTCTAACATAGAATATGAATCAATTTTCACAAATTTGGGAATAATGAAGAATAATTGCTGCATCTGTAACTCCTCGGAATCAAGTCGTTTTTATCGTCAGGTAGACGAACATAGGTTAATGCTATGTCAAAAATGTAATTTGGTTTATCTCGACGAGTTTGATTTTGATGTTGAAGACTTTATTAAAGATTCAGAACAAAGTGCTGATGCTAAAGTAGAGTTTTGGAGTGTTCCCAATCTCTATGATAAACACCAAAAAGTCTTTGATCACTTTTTTCAACAACGCCTTGAGAGAATTCAAAAATATAATCTCCCTTTAAATTCAGCCTTAGATATTGGTATCGGTTATGGTTTCTGGGCCAACTATCTGAGAGAACATTGCCAGCTCGAAGTTGAAGGAATTGATATTGAGTCGACGGCCATTGATTATTGTCAAAGTAAGTATGAATTAGAAGCTAGGCTTCAAAGTTATGAGAGCTTTGAGACAGATAAAAAATATGATGCGCTCTTTATGTTTGATGTACTTGAACACTTTGCAAATCCACAAGCAATGTTAGAAAAGGCCAAATCAATGTTAACGAAAAATGGCTTCATTTATATTCAGGTACCCAATGTTCTTGGTTTTAAAATCCCGTATGGACACGGACTTGGACTCCCTTATCATCTTTGGCAATTTGATCATAAGAACATTCAAAAACTATTTAAAGAAGTTAATCTCGAAGTTATTCAATATTGGACAGGAAACCAAGGAATCATAGGTCACTATGAAAGAGGAGGACCTTCTCTATTAACTCAAGCCATGTGGAAAGTTGGAAACTTCTTTAAACGCGGAAATCGTCTACAGGTTATCGTTAAGCCTATCTCTAAGTAGAGTATAGTAATAAGCCTTGTCCACTTTACTTAAACTTTCTATCACCGGAACAAAGGCCCTAGTCAGTCTTTGTAAAACTTTTACTTCTGCATTCGGAATATAGTTTTCAAGAAAGTCTTTTCTTTGCTTTTGCGTTAAATCTAGAATTGAATCACTTTCAGGGTCATAAAGAACATTAAGTGTTAGCATCAGCTCTTTGTCATCACAAAACTCAATTAAATCTATTAGTTCATCAGTGTTATCTTTCATCACAAGAAAGTGTAAAGTAAGTGCAATATTGCCGTTAAAGACTTTTTGATTAAAGTCCCTAAGTTGCTCAAGAGAATTTAAAACAACCCTTAAATCTCCACCAAGGCGTATATTTGCATAACGCTCTTCTCTTAATGAATCGATACTATAGATAATATTTTTAATCTTTATTTTAGATAGCTTTTCAAACATTTCATTTGAAAACTTATAATGACCATTCGTTGTAAAAGACCATACACAATCAGGGTTTATTTTTGAGACTTCATCAATAAGCCTCCAAGTATCCTTTTGAATAAAAGGTTCCCCAGAAAGCATTTCAATCTCTTTAACATACGGAAAGAACTTTTCACGCATTTCTTCCCAATAATTAATCTTATCGTAAAAACCATTTGAAAGAGTCCATACATCACACATCTTACAACGTAAATTACATTGCCCATTGAAATTAGCTGTAAGCTTCACGGGCAACTCTTTCATCTCAGTATCAAATTTTATCTCTTCAATATAAAAATATGACCCACTACTAAGATGACAGGCATCTGCCTGTATCTCCTTCTGACAAATCTTCACATCACCACTTAGAAATTCATGACGCCACTTTTGCAAGTACTCTCCATTCCAAATTTCTTCGAGTGTATTATCTTTTAAGCTTCCGACAACATGCTTTGTTCCCTTTTGTCGACAAATGGAAATATCTCCATCCGGATTGAGAATAACATTTGTGAAAGGAACAATACAAAAGTTCTCAGGCAATTCAAGTTCAGAGTACTTTGCCAATATCTCCAAAGGAGTCATATGATACTTATTCATCATCACTCCCAATGTCCGTTGTATAGAGATTAATGGCAAAGTTAGCCGATTTATCTCTGATAATTTTACGTCCCTGAACTTCTAGAGAAGTCCATTTATAGTGGTACAAATCACGCCATTTCCCATTTTTCTTGTAGAAACTCTGTGAAGGAAGTGACTTTGATTTAACAAGTACAGGCTCCCCCTCTGGCGGCAACTCTCTTCCCTTTGAACCTAACTGAAGAAGCAGGTCAAAGAGTTTAGTTCCATCTGTTGCATATTCTTTTGATTTTGAGGCCAAGATAATATCAACTTCACCACTGTGTGGTTTGCAGCTCAAGTTAACAAGATAGAAGCCTTTGTCTTTGTTTCTTAGCTGAGTCTGTGCACAAAGATCTCTCCCTCTAGGGTCTTGAACTTTTACAAGAATCTCATCTTGAGCTTGTGTCGCATATAGCCCTACAGACTGTATTCTCTCTCCACTTTTAACAAAGTACTTATTCTTGACTTCATCAGAACTTGAAAAGGTATTTGTCCAACCATGTCTTGCATGGGAATAGATCGATTTAAAATTCGTTTCATGAACACCAGTAAATTGAACTGGGCCATACTTATTTGTTCGACCAACATATGTATCAGCATATGGAATATAGAATTGCCCAATATGTATTTCATAATCATCGACATGATCACTATCGACAACGATCCACATCCCAGGAAGAAGTGGTGGCATGGCCATCTTATCATCCCAGCCAATAATATTGATGGCATGGTTTGGCTTTTTATTACCGCCATAGAAATGAATTTCACGCCCTTCACTTGAGTAGAGTCGCGGCTTTTGGTGCATATACTGCATTGTCGAGACAACACCATTTTTTATAATAGCACGCTTAAGATCAGTAACATGATCTTTCGATAATTCTAACCACTGAATGCTTCGAGGCATATATCTTCGATAGCGAGAACTTTGTTTTGTAATTTGAGAAAATTTTTGATGGGGTTTATTTGCATAGTTTAATTCTGGTAAAGACCAAGCTGTAACCGCTCCCCCATTATTTGTGAGATATGCTGCGGCGGCATGAAAATCCCCACCTAAGTGAACAACCAATCCGTCTTCAAGATTGTCTAGATTTGAGCCACGGTACTCTTTTCCTTGTCCAGAATACCAACTGTCATTCACATGCTTATCATGTCCACTTCTTGTGAAACCGCTAAACTTATCCATGTGATATGGTGACAAAATTCTTGGTTCTAAAGTGCTATTAGTCCAAGCTTCATTAGAGTTTAAATCACTTTCTAAGCTATAGACTGAAGAGAATGCCCAACATGTTCCCCAAACCTGTTGCTTTGGTTCAGGTGCAATCCCGTTATCATAGAGATTATAATAATCAATCCCATTACTGCCAAAGGCAACTAAGGGAAGAAAGAAAAGTTGGGCCAAGTTACTGAGTTTAATCATCTCTTCAATTAAAACACAGTTCTATGCAAAAATCGGATCAACAGTCTCAACAATAGTAATTAAGTCCATATGTTCCTGTTTTAAAAAGCCTTCTTTGACAGCATTTTTAAAATGTTGAATTAAACCATCGAAGAACCCATTAAAATTGACGAGATAAATTGGCTTCTTATGATATTCAAGTTGTGCCCAAGTCACGATTTCACATAATTCATCTAATGTTCCCATTCCCCCAGGAATGGCCACAAAGATATCTGAGTAGTCATACATTTTTTGCTTTCTTTCATGCATACTATCGACCATCTCAAATTTAGTTAGTCCGTCATGTCCAACTTCCCAGTCAACAAGACTCTTTGGCATCACACCAATGACTTCACCATTTTCTTTTAAAACACTATCTGCAACTGCCCCCATAACACCGATAGAAGCACCACCATAAACGAGCCCCATATTATTAGAGACAATCTTTTGACCAAGATCTCTGGCCATTGCTATATAACTTTCACCTTTACCTGAGGCTGAACCACAGAAAACACATACATTTTTCATAAACCTTCATCCACTACTTTCATTATTCTTTGCTCATCAATCAGATGAGAATTCTTAGCTTTATCAATATAAAAGAAATACTCAGTATTTCCCGTTTTTCCCGTTATAGGAGAGATACAGAAGTCTTGAATATAGAATCCTTTTTCACTACACCAGTTAAGTAAATCGCAAATTGTTGTTTTAACAATCTCGTTATTCTTAACTAACCCCTTCTTTCCAATATTATCTTTTCCGACTTCAAACTGAGGCTTGACTAGAGCAACTACTTTTCCATCGGCCTTAAGTAGAGAAGTAATATTCTCCATCACAAGTTTTAAAGAGATAAATGAGAGATCAACAACGGCGAGATCCGCAGGCTCTTCAAGCTCCCATAGATCACGAATATTGGTTCCTTCTAAGTTTATAACTCTCTCATCTTCTACTAGCTTCTTCGCCAATTGATCACGTCCAACATCAATAGCAAATACTCTAGTCGCCCCACGAGTTAAAACATACTCGGTGAACCCACCAGTACATGCTCCAACATCGGCAACAACCATCTTCTCTGGATTAATATTAAAACGCTTTAAGGCCCCCTCAACTTTATGAGCACCTCTTCCAACATAGAGAGTTTCTTTCTTTATGATAATATCTTCTGATTGAGTTTTGAAAGAAGGCTTAAGGATCACTTCACCTTCTACAAGCACAACTCCCTCTTTTATCAGTTGCTGGGCCTGAGAACGAGTTTCAATTAGTCCTAGATCAACTAATCTCTTATCAAGACGATCTGCCATCTTCTACTTTACCCTTGGAGTTACTTTGATTGTTGTCTTTTGCCCAAGATCATCTTTTAATTCAATCGAACCAGAATGATTAATCTTAACAACAATTTTAAAGGTCTTCTCAGCTTGTGCCACACCAGTATTCTTAAGAGAGCCCTGCATTTCAACAATAGAGCTAGGCCCCAACTCTTCCACATCTTCAGCAAACTTAGCTTCAAGATCAACAAGAATTCCGTTCTTCATTCTAAGAGTGATTGGCTTGCCAGGCTGGACTCTTTCACGACTCATAATTTCGCTTTTAAGAATCATCTTTTTACCAAGCCCTTTCTCATGTGTGACTTCAATATCGACGAACATGACAGCGTAAACTTCGAAGGTCAAAAGTAATAAAGCTAAAATTCTTAACATAAACTTCCTTTATAAATCATCTTGGTCACTCCACCAAAGAAGACAATATCTTTTTCTTTCTTCACCGTAAGTTCTCCCCCTCTACTTTGAAAAACAAGAACTTGGTTCTTTTCATGTCCTTCATTCCATAGGAAGTGAGCACTTGCAGTAATTCCTGTTCCACATGAAAGCGTCTCATCTTCAACACCTCTTTCATATGTTCTGACTTTATATTGTCCATCAGAAATTTTTGAGATGAAGTTTGTGTTAACTCCATTCTCAAATAGCTCATGATAACGGATCTCTTTACCAGCACCGTAAACATCAACAAGCTCAACATCATCGACAAGATAAATACAATGTGGAACACCTGTATTCATATAATATGAACCCTTATGCTCAGAATATAATTGCGAGTTATCCACAATTTGCTGATCATAGGCTTCAGTCATTTCTATCCAAACCAGCTCCCCATCGAATTGTGCACGATAGACACCATTCATTGTAGAGAAGCTTAACTCGCTCTTTTGCGTCTTAGTCAAATATCTAAAGAAGTGTGCAATAGCTCTTGTCCCATTCCCACACATTGAGACCTCTCCACCGTCAGCATTAAGGTATCTCATATGAAAATCTTGAGCTTCACTACTTTCAACAAAGATCACTCCATCAGCACCAATTGAGGTGCGGCGAGAGCAAAGTTTTTGCCAATAATTTTTATCACTTACAGGCTGATTCCCCTCTCGATTATCGAGAAGAATAAAGTCATTTCCTGTCGAGCTATACTTATAAAAATCCAACTTCATGGCCTTGTTCATTTAGTATTCAGATAGTTATCATTATACCTTCAATTCTTTCAAAAATTCACCTAACTGACCAGTAAATCCCTTAATTTAGGGCCGATCAAAGGTGTATAATCATCAAGAGATCGCCTATGAAACCATGTAAGTTAGTCCTTTTAGGATGCGGAGACTTTGGCACCAAGCGAGTCAAGGCCGCGCTCCAACTAGAAGCTGTTGAAATAGTTGGGCTATACGACATTCAAACGGAAGCTGCAAAGGACTTAGCAAAGCTTTGTCCCAACGCTCAAATACTCGAGCGCTTCGAAGATATTGACCTTCTCGACTACGATGGTGTCATACTAAGCACATCAAATGACTCTCATTTAAGCCTGAGTCTCTATTTCTCAGAAAAAAATAAGTACGTCTTATGCGAGTCCCCACTCGTCAAAACAAATGAACAATTAGAAATTCTACGAAACCTAGACCATGGCCAATTAGGTTTTATCTGCCCCGCCAACCCAATCAGATACAATCCTTTAATAAAGGAAGTTGAAAGAGTACTCATGGAAAACACCATCGGAAAAGTCTATATTGTTAAGGTTTCCCTCGGTCATAATATTTCTGAAACAAAGAGCTGCTGGCAGTCAAACGACTCCATCGCAAGTGGCGGCGCCCTATTAGAAATAGGTCCAACAATTATCGGGCTAAGTCGAATATTTGGAAATATCCAAAAATACGAGGTTAAAACCAAGGCCTTTAACCCAACACTCGAAGTTGAAGACTACGCCTACGGTCATTTTGAACTCGACAATAATATTCTCCTGCACTTTGAGGCCGACTGGAACAAGTGGAATAATCACGAAACAGTAATTATTGAGGGAGAACGTGGAATCCTCAAGGCACCCCTCCACTCAAATAAACTTCTACTCACCGACAAACAAGGGGAAGTCACAACGATCTTCCCACAAAACGACAACGATGAACTCAGCAGTGAACTCGACAACTTCGCCCGCCGCGTCCTCGACAAAGAATCTTTCTTCATCGACATCAGCGAACAGGTCTACTATCTCCCCGCAATATTACGCAAAGCTCCCTAACTCAAAAAACGCATTTTTTTCGCACCAAGATTTGCATTTTCTCCCCCAAATAGAGTATCTTATAATCTCACTAATTGAGGGTCATTAGCTCAGTTGGTTAGAGCCCCCGGCTCATAACCGGGTGGTCGCAAGTTCAAGTCTTGCATGACCCACCATTCATGTCACTAGTTGAATTTTTGTCCAGTAGTGATCATTAAAAAGCCCAGTCTTCGGATTGGGCTTTTTTTGCCTAAAATTCTCTCCTAGAGTACAGTAACTATATGAAAATTATATTCGCTCTAATTTTTTCAATTGATATATTTGCTAGTGACTACTCTTACTACTCTTTTGGTCATGGTAAAACTGAAGTAATGGGTAAATTTGATAGCGAAATTGGTAGACGAAGATTTTTATCTACAGGAAACAATTTGTACTTCTCCTACGGAAAGCACTGGAAAGAATTCAAAATTGGATACCTATCAAATGAGATTCAACTCGACTTTTCAGATATGAGAGAAACCGCCAAGTATGGAAAAATGTATAGTTTGAGTTATGTCGCAAGAACTGGATTCCAAACAGCTCCGGCCTTTAAAGCATTTGGTGGTGCTACACTCACATACATGGATAGAATCAATAGTTCTAAAATTTCTCTAGGTCCTACCATTGGAGGGGAAATAACTCTTAACCACTTAATTATTTGAGACCTTATGAAGGCATTTGCAAATTCATTCCGAGTAAACAAAAAAGGGGAACTATTAAACAAAGTCTCTAACCCTAGATATGAATTCTTATTTAATGCATCTATGACTTTTCACGAAATTGGAAAAGATAGATTTATAGAGAGATTATTTTTTGGTTTTAGATACTACTATAAATAAATTAATTATTTGGATTACAAGTTAACCTAATTTTATCCATCTTACTCTTTGTAGTAATTAATATTTCTTTTCTTGCGTCGCAATTATCCGTCTTAACAATAAGCACATATTTCCCTTGCCTCAACTTCTCCATGAATTGAAATTGACCTTGTAAATTTAAAGAGCTTTCAAACAACTGCCTTCCATCCGTTAGTAT
>NZ_AUNJ01000317.1 GCF_000447775.1 Bacteriovorax sp. DB6_IX | reverse complement strand
TATTGGAATGAAAATATACCTGTTTTCAGTTGGCTCTTTCTAAGAGGAAAGTGTTCTGGTTGCCAAGTAAAGATTAGTCCTGTCTATCCATTGGTAGAATTATTTATAGGGATTGTTTCATTTTTACTTTTTCCTAAAGTCGTTAATATTCACTCTTTAACAAGTTATATCTTTTTCTTTTCAATTGCCTGTGCCTTCACAGTTCACTTCGTCATTGATCTAAA
>NZ_AUNJ01000316.1 GCF_000447775.1 Bacteriovorax sp. DB6_IX | reverse complement strand
AAGTCTTTTCAAAGTTAAATGAACTTTTCAAGACTTCATCGAAGCCAAAGTTTGAAAGCTTTGAAGAAGTTTTAGATCAGCTCAGTCAACAGTATCTGAAGGAGCAAAAGCTTTCTGAATTTAAAGTCGCACTTACCTTAAAGCAAACAATGTCTCGTTTTGTAGAGCAGTCAGAGCTAAATGAAGAGCTTGAAGTTGGAGATCTAAAGTGTGTTAGAGAAATTCTCTCGCTTGATCTTCCAAGAAGTTCATTTGTTAGTTTAGTTGAGAAAGAAGATATTGGAATTAATGAAAGGG
>NZ_AUNJ01000315.1 GCF_000447775.1 Bacteriovorax sp. DB6_IX | reverse complement strand
CNGCAACATTTAATGCTAATTGTTCATTTAACTTCTTCGATTTCTTAGAGATAGAATTCTTGATGTTTCTTTCATCATCAAGAAATGTCTTCATATCCTTAATCATTTTCTTTTCCCAACGGGCATCAGAGAAAAACCCCTTACTAGGATTTGCTTGGAGATGATTTATCATATCTCTTAACTTTGAATTCATTTGATCTATTAACTCAATATTACTTGAATCGCTTGAATCAAATAAAAGTCTTTTCAACTTATTTCCAAACGAAAAACGGCATTCAGACTTTCTAAAATTATTCTTGCATTGATCGACAAGCTTATCTATTTTTCTTTTGTAATAATTAATTTGTTCATTATCTACAAAGTCTTGTGCTTTTAAATTCATCATCTCTACATTAAAAGGTTCATGAATAAAAGGCAGATTACTTGTGAATGGCTTGAGATTTTTTTTAGTCATTTCTTCAACAGACTTTGTAATCTGAGGAAGTGACTTTTGAAGAAGAATATCTACGATTTCAACATTATTAGATGTTAATCCATCTGCAACTAAAAACGTAAGGGCACTTAAATCACCCTTCGTATAACTTAAGGCCTGGCTCATTCCCTTTTTAGCAGCCGAAGAGGAAATTTGATCTACGGTAAAATCCATTTTTTCAGAAATATATTTCTTTGCTAGTCGATACCTTTCATCTTTGGATAAATGTTTGTATTCACCATCTGGTCCATAGATTTGTACAGCTAATTTAGTAAAGTCTTCTTGGACTTTTTCTAAATAGTCACCCTTTAAGAAGTTATCTACCGACTCATTCATAAAATCGTCTAAACTCTCTCTTCCACCAACTCCTACGGATATATTTCCAAGAGCCAACTTAGCGTCTAAGAAATTATTAGGAAAGCTTACAAAGTCCTTAAGACTTCCGTCTGCATTTAAATCAGCCTTAAACTTTAACGATGGTTTTGTCTCAGGTGTTGACTTAATCGTAACTGTTAAACCTTCAATATCAAGATAGTTATCACCCTGTCCCATTTCACTTGCTTTGAGATCAGAGGTAAGTTTAAACCTCTCAACAGGAACTTCAATATCACAACTCGTTCCCTCACAAGTTACGATAGGCGCTCCAAGCTTAATATCTTCGATACTAACATCCTTAAAGCTTATATCTGAAGGAGTTGATTTCACACTTTCTTTTATTTCGCTTAATGGAATTCCTTCTTTTGCGACAAGAATTTTAGGAAAGCCTGGGCACTCTTTATAGGACTCACCGATTTCCATCCCGGCCAACTTATCAGGACCACACTTTTTTGGATCAGCTTTAATATGAAAGTCTTGTTTCTCCATAGTCTTAACACCCTCATGAATGTAAGGTGTCGCTTCTTCAAGACCAATTTTCACAATTTTCTCTAGGCCAGAAGGCGTGAGACGAGCCAGCGCTTTAGCTTGCTTTTCACAATCTCTAGCCTGAACTAGGTTAAAAATAAGAATGTAGATAAATATAGATTTATATCCGATACGCATAGCTTCTCTCTACTATGCATATCGGAATTATTTGAATGAGTCTTAGTTTTAAAGCATCGAGAGTATCTTTCTAATAAGGTCAAGTTTTCCTTTGTATGGCGGATATCTTAAAGAATTTTCGAATAAGAATGATCTCTTCATGACTGACTTCTTATGAGAAAAGAGTTCGAACGAATGCTTTCCATGATAAGCCCCCATTCCGCTTTCTCCGACTCCACCAAAGGGAAGGTTAGGATTTGAAAGATGTACAATTGTGTCGTTGATAACCATTCCACCTGAAGAAACCTCTCGAATAAATCTTTCTTTTTCCTCATCAGTATCTAAAAAAGCATAGCTAGCTAATGGCTTATCATTATCTAAAATATAGTTTATTCCATTTTCAAGATTATCAATTTCAATAATTGGTAATACTGGGCCAAAGATCTCTTCCTGCATCGCTGATGAGTCTCTTTGAGCTAGGACAATTGTCGGAGAGATATATTTTTCGGACCTATCAACATCACCACCACAAAGAATTTCTGCGTCTTCTAAATAAGATGATATACGGTCAAAATGTCGTTCATTAATGATTCTTCCGTAGTCTTCATTCCCTTGAATATTTGCACCAAAGAAATGCTCAATCCATTTCTTGCAATGAGAGACAAACTCAGCTCGATCTTCACTTTTTAACAGGACATAATCTGGAGCAACACATGTTTGTCCTGCATTAAAGAATTTTCCCCATATTATTCTCTTTGCACTAATATCCAAGTTCTTACTTAAAACTAAACATGGGCTCTTTCCACCTAGTTCAAGAGTAACAGGTGTTAGATTTTTAGCTGCCGCACTCATCACGATTCTGGCAACAGCACCATTACCCGTATAGAATATATAATCAAAGTGTTGCTCAAGAAGAACTGTTGTCTCTTCTACAGCACCTGTCACAACAGCAACATATTTTGGGTCTATATAGCTACCAAAAAGCTTCTCAATAACTTTCGCCGTTTCTGGAGCAAGTTCAGAAGGTTTTAAAACAGCGGTATTTCCTGCAGCGAGAGCTCCAACAAGTGGATCTAGTAATAATTGAAATGGGTAGTTCCAAGGAGATATAATTAGTACCTTTCCGTAAGGCTCGGGATAGATATAACTTCTAACTGGGAAAAAAGTAAGAGAACTTCTCACCTTCTTTGGAGCGGCCCATTTATCTAAATTCTTTAAGGCCATATCAATTTCATGAACAACAAAATCAATTTCACTAATGTAGGATTCGAAACGAGACTTCCCCAAATCTGATTTTAGGGCCAAGACAATCTCTTCTTCATTATCTGTAATTGCCTCTTTGAGTTTTAGTAAAACTTCTTTTCTCTTTGAGATACTAAGAAGCTCTTTTGAGCGAATAGTCTTATTTTGCAGGTCAACTGCATTAATTATTTGATCCATAGATTAACCTCTTTGCTCATATTTTAAGTGTAAACCTATGAATATAAAACAAAAAAGGCCACCTCTATGGGTGACCTTATTCGTTATGATTTATTTCTTAGATTACATTCCCTTAGCTTCACCGCTTGGTTGAACTACAGGTACTGATTGATCACCTGATTTCACATCCGTTTGTTGGTGTGCTGATACCTGAACAGAATCTTCACATGAAGTGTTCGAGTTTTCAGACATTGCAAATACGTTAGTAAAGCTTAAAAGTACAAGTGTAAGTAGTGCTAATTTTTTCATAATTCCTCCCCTAAAAGGTTTCTTATCTATTGTACTTATATATAAGCAAAGGGTGTGCCAAAGTGGTTAGAGCTAATCACCTAAAATCAGGTAGAGAAATATAATGACAATGGTAAAAAATATAACAGTGTTTAGTTTTTTGACAAAAAAAAAGCCCTTGGTTCAACCAAGGGCTCTCTATTTATGCGCAATTTTAAAAAGTTCTATTTTGTCTGACTGCCTGCTGGCTCTGCTGATTTAGTTGTGTCATCAGTAGAAGCTGTAGTTTTTGAACAATCAGGCCCTGAACATCTATTTCCATCATGGCTGTCTTCACAACCTGTCACAGACGCTGTCATTCCCTCATCTGCAGCAGAAACATAAGTTGTTCCTAATGTAAGTCCTAATATCAGTAGTGCTTTAATTAGTGTTTTCATATTAATCTCCTAACATTTCAATTTTACTTCGTTTCTATAATTGCTCCAAATATTCATTCAATTTCGAGCAAACAGTCACTTAGCATGCCATAAATCTATGGCTTACATGTTCAGGTTAACACCTGCTGGCTTAACAATCGCTAGAAGTGATTGAAATGCCTGAGTTACTTGTAGCGCCATTCTGTGTCCAGACTTTGACTCTACTTTTAAGATCTCACCGTAGTTATCGTACTTAACGTTGATTTTACCAACTTTTGCCATAGAGATTTCAATTGGCTTCCCTTGGGCATTGTAGATAAAGCTTAGTGCTCTCTTCTTCTTAGTTTTCTTGTTAACATCCATCATCTTAGCAATACGACCTTTTGTATCGTAGATAAGTAGAACAGACATTCCTTTAGAGTTTTGAGCACGCTTTAGGTTCCCCTTCTTGTCATACTCAAAGTTAGTCCATCCATTCTTGTTAACAACTTTTGTAATCTTGTTAAACTTCTTGTGGTAGTTAAGCTCCACAAAGTCACCTCTTGAAGAGAATTTTTTAACAAGAAGACCTTTTTTGTTATATTCGAAGTTAGTAATGTGCTTCCCTCTTTTAATCTGTTTAGGAAGTGAACAACACTCTGTGTAGATTGTTTCAGTTTTTACATTATTAACAACAGTTAGGATTCTATAAGTATAGTGAGATCCGTCTGGTTTCTTCTTGATCTCATACTCGTATCTATTAGTGATTTCTTTACCGGCCGGGTTTTTCTTAGCAACAAGAGTCCAGTAATGGAACTCAGGGTTCTTAGGATTAGACTCGTACTTATAACTTACAACTTCTCCACTCTTCTTTGTAATTTGTTCTACAAATTGAGTTTTCTTAGTGTAAGCGATCTTCATAGAAGAACCATCTTTGTACTTAATACCAGTCATATTGTGGTTAAAGTCGTACTCGTAAGCAAACTTATTTCCTGCAATATCACTTGCTTCTACAAGATTATGATTCTGATCGTACTTATAAAGAGTCTTCTTACCAGCACCAGATTCAACTGATTTTACTTTTCCATCTGGGTACCAAGTAAAGAATACTTGCTTAGCCATTGAATCTTTTAAAGACTTAAGAGTTCCTTCTTTTGAATAAGTTAGATTAACAATGTAACCATTCTTATCTTTAACTTTAGTAAGTTTACCAAGCTCATTGAAGTGGTTTTCTCTACCATCATTATACTTTCTGATGAAACCTTTCTTAGTTTTTACAACCTTTGAAGACCTCTAACATTTGAGAATAGCTCAGTTCCTGCTGCAAGGTTTGCTTTTACATTAAACCTCTTAGCATAGGCCTGTCTAAGCTCAGCATCATTCTTAAGCTTTTTAATCAGAGAGTTCGCAACTTGAGAAGAAACAGACGTTTTCTTTCTCATTGCTTCAACAATCTTCTTAGCTGCGGCTTCAGGGTTAACAGCTTGCTTAGGAGTAAATCTTGTCATCGCACCTGAACCATTTTCATGTACGACTACAGATCCATCAGCAGAAACATTTAAGTATGTTTCATAGTCTGAACCCCATCCATAACCAAACCAACCTTTTTCAGGTGACCTTGAGTTGTACGTTCTTTCGATGATTAGATCATGTCCACCACCTGGAACAACGATATCAGTATATGTGATATAGAAGTTACCATTTTTCAGGTTAACACCGGCCTGTGTACCTGATGCAATCAATGCAAAAAGAACGAGTTTCTTTAAAATTTTCATCACTTACAATCCTTTATTACTCGGCTTTTTCTAGTTCCCATCATCTAATCGGCACTTAATGCAAATACATTAAAAAAAAGTTTAGTCTTTTATTTTAACGATTTGGAAAATGATGTAAGTACCTACAATATCGAGAATAACCGCGACAATGAATAAAATTATCCCTAATGGGTGAGAAAACATCCTAGCAATTGAATCCGGATCACTTGCCGAATACATGATAAGAATAGCAAAAGGCATTGCCGCAATAACCATCCCCTGAAACTTACCCTGAGCTGTTGCAGTATCAACTTTTTGCTGAAGACGAATCCTTTCACGAATAACATTAACGATGGTGTCAAAAACCTCTGCTAAGTTACCACCTGTCTCACGTAGGATATTTACAGATGCGACAAACATGTCGTTATCTTGCGTAGGAATACGTGTTGCCAAGTTATCAAAACATTCCTCTAAAGGAACACCGATACGGTTTTGCTGAAGCATCACGTTGAATTCTTGAGAAACTGGAGCTGGCATCTCATCAACAACCATTCCCAATGATTGAGGAACACTTAGACCAGCTCTTAAACCATTGGCCAACAGTTGTAGTGCATCTACCATTTGTCCCTGATATTCTTTAATTCGTTTGTTAACCAGGTAATCAACGATTGGCTTCGGTATTTTAAAGCCAACAAAAGTAAGGATTAGACCTACAATAAAGCCCAGTAGCCACTTTCCCGTTGCTCCTAAGATAATAAACGCAACAGAGCCTAATCCAACTGAACAGGCAAGAAGCATATATGTAATTTTCTCTGGTGCAATTTCAATAAAGAGTAACTCCAACTTCTCTAAAATATAAGTTCGAGTCCCCATTGTTTGTCTTTCAATAAAGTCAAAGATAGTAATTGAATACTTATAACAAAATATAAAGAAGACAAGCCCAATTAAGGCCACCATTCCTTTATATCCAATGAGACTAATAAAAAAAGACATCTATATCTCCTATCCTTTACCTGGTGGTTTTTTACCAGGAGGTCTAGCAGGTCTTTTACCTGGAGGAACTTTTCCAGGAGGCATTGGCTTTTTTGCAGCAGCAGGCGGAGGAGTTCCCCCACCAGTGGCAGCCGGAGCATTACTAAACAAGCCTCGAGGAACGTTATAACCTTTCTTCTCAAGAGTTTCGACAAACTTAGGAATAAAACCAGTTGCTTGAAATTCACCTTGAATCTTACCTGTCTTATCAATTCCCTTCTGAACAAATAAGAAAATATCTTGAAGTGTTACAACTTCACCTTGAATCCCTCCAATCTCAGTAATGTGAGTTACCTTTCTTGAACCATCATCAAGTCTTGATTGTTGAATAATCATATGAACTGCTGAAGCGATCATTTCTCTAATCGCTTTTGGCGTCAGTCCAGCACCTGCATACTGTACAAGTGTTTCAATACGACCAATACACTCTTTAGGGTTGTTTGAGTGAACTGTTGTTAAAGATCCATCGTGACCAGTTCCCATGGCCTGAAGCATATCTAAAGTTTCACCACCACGACACTCACCAACAACAATTCTATCAGGTCTCATTCTTAGACACTGTTTAACAAGACATCGAATATCGATCTCTCCATCACCTTCTAAAGATGGAGGTCTTGTTTCCAGTCTTACAATGTGATCTTGTGGAAAATTTAGCTCGGCTGAGTCTTCACAAGTAATGATACGCTCATTAGCTTGAATAAAACCACCCAAGATATTAATTAGAGTTGTCTTACCTGAACCAGTACCACCCGAAACAATGATATTTCGGTGAGCTTCAACAGCAATTCTCAAGAAGTCAGCCATATTTTGTGTAACTGAACCAAACTTTACAAGATCCTTGTAAGTAAGCCTTTCTTCAGGGAACTTTCTAATTGTAATACAACATCCATCGATGGCCGACGGAGGAATAATAGCGTGTACCCTAGACCCATCATGTAAACGTGCGTCTACATATGGAGTTTTCTCATCAATCCTTCTTCCGATAGGAGCAACAATTCTTTCAATAACATTCAGAACTTGTCTATCATGCGTGAATATAATTTCAGACTTTTTAATTTTACCACTTTGCTCGTAATATATTTTATCCGGTCCAACAACCATAACCTCAGAAACAGTTTTATCGGCTAAAAGATCTTCTAAAGGTCCTAATCCAAGAGCTTCATCTAGAATCTCTTTTACAATTCTATTCATGTCATCACGACCATTTAGAACAGACTTTGTATCTTCTTTACCTAGGAGATCAACTACAAGTTTCTTCGTTTTCTCGCGAAGAATTATTTTTGCTTTTGGATCATTATCGTCTTCTTTATTAAGATCCATTTCCTCTACGAGTCCCTTATGGATTCGTACCTTTAGATCACGCCAAGCATTTCCGGTTTTTGCGTCAACAGGTCCACTTTTTGACGTCCCCACATTGGTAGGTTTCGCCAATTTTGCTAATGATCTAAGAATATTTTTCTGAACAATTTTTCTAGTTAGTTCAATAACGCCCTTTGAGAAAGGACTATTTTTTTCAACTAAGATTGCTGGTTTTCTGGCATTAAGTGCTCTTGCACAAGTTTGCTCATCTTTTAAAACAGAAGATAAAACTGGTCTACCTAATGTTTTACCCGCAACATCAGGAGTAATAGGTAAGCCTTTCTGTGCTTGATTAAATACATAATGAATCATTTCCTTAGGAAACATCATTGTCGTTAATTCTGAAACTAATCTCTTCGTTTGATTAATTGCAAGTAAGTCAGGAGTTACGACGACAAGAATTAATGTCGAAAACTCCAGCGCTTTTGTCGCAAGTGGAGTAAGTTCATTTCCTGCATCAATAATTGTGACCGGAAACATACTTGTTACAGCTTTTAACATCTTTCCAGCAGCATCCCCATCTATTCCCTCTGTTGCCACGGGATCATTTGGTAATCCAATATAGCTGACACCTGCCGGGTGTGGATTTAAAAACTGAGACATTGATCTTGGATCTAGAGACCCTCCAAAAGAAAGAAGATCTTTTAAGTTTTTCTTGGTTTTAATACCAGTAATTAAGTTCTGATCCCCACTCGCTTTTTGGTCAAAGTCCAAGAGTAGAGATTTTCCTCTAGTCTCTTGTGTGAAAGCAAAAGCTAAATTGGCCGCGACCTGCGATTTACCAACACCACCTTTACCACCAATGACTGTTATTATATGTCCTTCGGCCACTAGCGCCCTCTCTTTCTAAACTTTCTCTTAATTTCTTCCGTTCCCGTCGAAGCACTTTCGATAATCTCAGGGGTAATAAAGACAACAAACTGCTCTTTACTAGTCGTGATCTCTTTAGATCTTACGAAAGAGAATATTGGGAAACCACTCTCTGCATCAACTTGGTCAACACCACCAGGAGGGTCCTTATCATATTCTGTTGAATTCTTATTTACTGAAACACCACCAACAACTGCAGACTCTCTTGATTTCACAATAATCTCTGTTTTAACTGTATTATCGAGAGTATCGTTTCCAACGGCAGTATTTACATTTAAAGTGATTTCGAGATTAATTTTCTCTTCTTGAAGAATAGTTGGTCTAATATTTAAGTTAAAACCTGCTTTAATTGTTGTTGGTTGAGAAAATTCACCTGTTCCAAGTGTTGTATTCTTTGTAGAACCTTTAACAACCTGACCATTCTTTTTATCTTTGATAATAACAATCCCC
>NZ_AUNJ01000314.1 GCF_000447775.1 Bacteriovorax sp. DB6_IX | reverse complement strand
CACTAAAAGTTCCACTTCAGGTAGATATGGGAATTGGTGTTAACTGGTTTGATTTAAAATAATTGAAAGGCCCTTTTAGAGGGCCTTTTTTAATTGGAAAGTAAATTTGCTACCTAGATTCTCTTGGCTTTCAACAGTAAGTGTTGATCCATGTTCTTTGATAAGATTGTAAACAAGGGGTAATCCATATCCTGTTCCTGCTTCTCCCTCTGTTCCAGGACGAGAAGTAAACTCATTTCTTTTAAATATTTTTGAGAGTAGCTCTTTCGGAATACCAACACCGGAGTCTTTTACAGAGACATTTACAAAAGATTGATTATCTTCAACATCAATACTAATAGTCCCATCATTTGGAGTGAACTTGATTGCGTTGGTGAGCAAATTTTGAAGAATTTGAGTAATTCTTTGGCGATCTGCTTTAACAATAAGTGAAAGATCTAAGTTTGATTCTAGATGAATAGATTTTTTCTTAGTTAGAAAAGTTAGTTCACTAATGGTGTCTTTGATGACTTCATGAAGATCAACATCTTCGATTTGAATTTTAACTTTTCCTGATTCAATTGCCGAAATATCAAGAATATTATTAATAAGGTTAATCGATTTATTTGCTGACTTAAATGATGTAGGGAACAATCTCCTCTTGATCTTCAGGTGCTTCCTCTAGGGCCTTTGTGAAAGAGAGGATATTTCCTACCGGAGCTCTTAAGTCGTGCGCGACTATGCCAACAAACTCTTTCATCTTAGCGTTTGATTTCGCTAGTCTTTGTGCCGTTTGATTTGCTTGGCGTGTTCTTTTTATAACCAATCTGTTCAATATAATGATAAATGAAATTAAAACTGCTATGACAAAGAGAACAATATTGATAGCTAGTTTATTATCTTCGTAATAGGAGATAGGTCTAAAGAATATTTTTGACTCTGAAGGAAGAGAACTCTTACTTATTTGAAAGCGTACGAGTTGATTATAGTCAGACTGAGGAGAGTATTTAGTTTTTTCAATAACTGGCATTGTCGATATACTATCTCCACTTATTAATCTTAGAGCTAGATTTGCCACCTCTTCTCCGTGGGTAACTGGATTGTTCATGTAACCACCAACTGTTCCATTTCCAATCAATATTCCCCACATTGAGAAAATTGGTGCCTTAGAGATTTTTGAAATTTCAATAAGATGTTCATCATAAGAAAAGTAATTACCCTGATTATCGTGATGTATTGCTAAAAGTAAGTAATAGACACCTTTGGAGTAGTTTTTAATCTGTCCTTTAATTCATTTAAACTGAAGTCTTCATAAATACTAACTTTATTTCCTAATCCTCTTCTCTTAATTATCTCCCTAGCGTTTTGACTTAGATGCAGTCCAACTGTGGTTCGATCGGAGAGAAGAACGATCTCTTTGTAGCCAGGATAAATTTTCTGGATGAGATCTATATTCTCTTCTATCGATGTCCCTTCAAGAACTCCGGTGAAGTCTTGTGTCCATTAAGAAGTTCTGGTTTAAAGAAGTTGACTCCTGCAAAGACAACTGGAGCCTGTGGGAAGATGTCATCATGGACAGATCTTAAAAACTGAAATGCATAATCATCGGTTGTGATGATGAGATCAATGGGATAGTGGCGGTATTTATATCCAATTAGAGATTTTATTCTCCTCGTGTATTCAATGTCATCGGAAAATCTTCGACCATCCATATATTCAATATGAATATCCTCTGGAGGAATATGAGGACTTAATGTTTTTCTGATTCCCTTTAAAAGAAGTTCTGTCCACTTGTATTGAGGATGGTAAGAATTTAGGACAAGTATTCGCTTTGCAAGCACTTGTGTGCTTGCACTAATCCAAAGGATTAATGTCATGAGGATAAATTTCTTCATTAACTTCAATTATATAGGTGAATTTGAATGAGAGAGATGAACTTGTTTAACTACTTTAAAATAAAGAATTCTTAGAGATCTTTAAAAGGTCTTAAATATTTTGAAGTTACAGAGGTTTAGAGGGATCCTGCAATGAATTGTCCTCAATTCCTTCAATCCCATCATGAATCTCATAACCAAAAGATTTGACAATATCTTGAGCCGTGATAATCCCAATAACTTTTTTATCATCTAGACGACTGACAACGGGAAGTCTCGAAATTTGAAATCTCTTTAATCGGTGGAAGGCGACAAGAAGAGAGTGGTCTGGATAAATTTTAATAACTTTCTTCTCACATATGTGTTCGACATGAGTGTCATGATTTTTCTTTGCGTAGTTCGCTTTTATCTCTGCTCGTGAGACCATCCCAATAATTCGACCATTTCTCAAAATAGGGTAACCTGAGATTCCATCATCTTCTAGAGCGTGAAAAGCATCCTTGATCGTCAGGTGAGCATTGAAAGTGACAATATCTGTTTTCATTGCACCTTCCACTGTTAGAGTCTCAAGTATTTCATTGTCCTCTCTTGTAGGGAGGTGGATTCCATCTTGTTCTGAGATTCTTTCGTAGATAGATTCTTTTCCAAACTTTGCCGAAATTGTATAGGCCACAATATTTGCAATCATAAGAGGAAGAATAATATTGTAGTCTCTTGTTAGCTCAAAAACCATGAGGATACTTGTAAAAGGTGCTCGAATAACAGTTACGAAGAAGGCACCCATACCAACAAGTGCGTAAGCACCAGTGTTAGAAGTGATCTCCGGAAAGAAATTTGATGCGATAGCTCCAATGAAGCTTCCCATTGTTGCACCCATTAGGAGCGTTGGCATAAAGAGACCACCACTCATACCCGATGAATAGCATATTGATGTTGAAATAAACTTGAGAAGAAAAAGTGTTATCAGTACTTTTGGATCTAGAATTAGGGAGAGAAGTGTACCCTCTAATGTTCCATGTCCGCTTCCAATGACCCCCGGATGGATTTGGGAAAGTAGCCCAACTGTACAAAAGGCAATCATTATAAAAGTCAGACGGTGTCCTCTCATAACAGTTCTATTAAACTTTCTTAGCTTCAAAACAGAGTTCATCCAAAGAGGTCCGAGCACTGAAGCTGTTAGACCAATGACAAGATAGAAAATAAGCTCTCGTGTATCATTGAGTCTGTAGTGAAGCTCTGAGAAATAGGCATGATTTCCAGTTAGGACCTGTCCCGTGATAGAAGCAACAACTGAAGAAATAACGATTGCACCAAGAACTTTTGCGTTTAAGTCACCAACAATCTCTTCTAAGGTAAAGACCACGGCAGAGATTGGGGTATTGAAGGCTGCTGCGATTCCTCCGGCACTTCCTACTGCCACAAGGGCTTTAATTCTTTTTTTTGAAAGATTGAAGAAAGTTCCAAGGTAAGAACCTAGTCCGGAAGCAATTGTAACTGTTGGACCTTCTGCTCCTAGAGAGACACCTGCTCCTAAAGTGAGGGCACTAGTGACAAATTTTGCGATAGTGTCGGCTATTTTTATCTTCCCATGGAAAACAGCGAGGGCAATCCTAACGCCAGGAATACCAGAGCCAGAAGTCCATGGAAACTTCCTTGTCGTCAGCCAGCCTGAAATAAAGACTGCTGCTCCGCCCCAGATGAAGCTTTCTACAGTGAAGGTATCTCCTGTCTTAAGAACCTTTCTAATAATAATGACAGAGTGGTGTAGGCCTACGGCGATTAAAGCTGCGATAACCCCTGTGATGAGCGTTAGGGCGAAGTATGTTCTCTCTTCTGTGACCTCATTTTTAAGGAGCTTGCTGATAAGAGAGAATTTGAGCTTTTGAAGGGCCTTCATTTACCTACTTTTCGGTATTTTTCTTTGTTTGATTACAGTTATTTAACACTGACTAAGGGTGTCATGCAACTTTTTTTTTGACCCTTGCCCTTGACACTGGTGTAATGAAGCCCAATTTATTACTGTTAAAAAATTAATTGATACTTTTCAATAACTTCTATGGAGGAGAAACATGCAAGTTAAACCACTACACGACAGAGTTTTAGTTAAAAGACTAGAAGAAGAAACAAAGACAGCTGGTGGGATCATCATCCCTGATAATCACACAGAGAAGCCGTCTCAAGGTGAAGTTGTTGCAGTAGGTGCAGGTTACAGACTTGAAAATGGGTCTTTTGCTGCTTGTACTGTAAAAGCTGGAGATAAGATTCTTTTTGGTAAGTACTCAGGGACTGAAGTTAAACTAGAGGGTCAAGAGTACCTAATCATGAAAGAAAGCGATATTTTCGGAATCATTAACGCATAATTTAATTTTATATATTAGGAGATAAAAATGGCTAAAGAACTAAAGTATAGTGAAGAAGCAAGAAGTCTGATCCTTGAAGGTGTTAACCAGCTTGCAAACGCTGTTAAAGTAACTCTTGGACCAAAAGGTAGAAATGTTGTAATCCAAAAATCATTTGGAGCTCCACACATCACAAAAGATGGTGTTTCAGTTGCAAAAGAAATTGAACTTGAAAACAACTTTCAAAATATGGGTGCGCAAATGGTTAAAGAAGTTGCGCAAAAGACAAATGAAGATGCTGGAGATGGAACTACAACAGCAACAGTTTTAGCACAAGCTATTTACACTGAAGGTGTTAAGCTTGTTACTGCTGGTCACAACCCAATGGATCTTAAAAGAGGGATTGATCTCGCAGTAGAGAAGGTTATTGCTGAGCTTAAGAATGTTTCTAAACAAATCAAAACTTCTGAAGAGATTGAGCAGGTTGGAACAATCTCTGCGAATAATGATAATGAAATTGGAAAGTTACTTGCTGAAGCAATGGATAAAGTTGGTAACGAAGGTGTTATTACAATTGAAGAGTCAAAGACTGCTGAAACAACTCTAGATGTTGTTGAAGGTATGCAATTTGATAGAGGATACCTTTCTCCATATTTTGTAACTAATCCTGAAAAAATGGAAGTTTCATTTGATAACGCAAATATTCTTATCACAGACAAGAAGATTGCAAACATGAAAGAGCTTTTACCAATTCTTGAAAAAGCAGTTCAAACTTCTAAGCCTCTTCTTATTATTGCAGAAGATATCGAAGGTGAGGCGATCACAACTCTAGTTGTTAACAAACTTAGAGGAACATTAAATGTTGCAGCTGTTAAAGCTCCTGGGTTTGGTGATAGAAGAAAAGAAATGCTTAAAGATATTGCTGCTCTAACAGGCGGAACAGTTATTTCTGAAGAGCTTGGAATGAGTCTTGAAACAGCTGACCTGACTCACTTAGGTGCTGCGAAGAAGATTTCAATCGATAAAGAGAATACTACTATTGTTGATGGTGCTGGAGATAAGGCATCTGTAGACGCTAGAGTTTCTCAAATCAAAGCACAAATTGAAGAGACTTCATCTGACTATGACAGAGAGAAGCTTCAAGAAAGACTTGCAAAACTTGCTGGTGGTGTAGCTGTTGTAAACGTTGGTGCTCCAACTGAAACAGAAATGAAAGAGAAAAAAGATAGAGTTGAAGATGCTTTAAATGCAACAAGAGCCGCTGTTGAAGAGGGTATTGTTGTTGGTGGTGGTTCTGCTTTAGTTAAGGCCGCAAACGTTCTTGAGTCTCTTGAGGGTAGTAACTCAGAAGAGAACTTTGGAATTAAGATTGTAAGAAGAGCAGTTGAAGCTCCTCTAAGACAAATCGCTACAAACGCAGGTCTTGAGGGTTCTGTTGTTGTTAACGAAGTTAAGAATAATAAAGATGCTACTTTTGGATTTAATGCAAGAGAAGAAAAATATGAAGACCTTGTAGCTGCAGGAATCATTGATCCAACTAAGGTGACAAGATCTGCACTACAAAACGCTGCTTCAGTAGCTGGACTAATGCTTACTACTGAAACAATGATTGCTGATCTTCCAAAAGATGAGTCTGCTGCTCCGATGCCAGGTGGAATGCCAGGTGGAATGCCAGGTGGAATGGGTGGAATGCCAGGAATGATGTAATTACTCGCAATTTCCAATAAAAAAGCCCTCTGTTTGAGGGCTTTTCTTTTACTTATTTAATGCTCTTTCAATTTCTCTGAAGTTTCTATTCACACAACTTTGATAACTAAAGCTCACTCCTTCACCATAGTTGTTACAGCTTGAAACAAAAATATTTAGATCTCTGGCAGCTGATCTAAAGTTGCTATTAACACAACTTTGAAAACTATAGCTAAGTTCATCACCATAGTTAAAGCAAGAAAAGTTCTGTCCGGCTTCTCTGAAGTTTCTGTTTACACAGCTTGTAAATGAGTACGATACGCCGTCCCCATAGTTGTAACATGAGCTCATATAAGCTGCTGAGGTTGCACCTGAAATTAATAAAGATAATGCCAAAAGTATTTTTTTCACTTATTCCGCCTTTGTTTCGTTTTCTTATTAAAATTAGATAATATGAGTTGAGTTTCGTCAAATTTTCACAGGTAAATGATGCGCCATGGCTTCAGCTTCTCTAAAGATAAACTTATAATGATCCATCACTAAAAAAGGAATTACAAAGATGTTTGGAAATAAAGAGGTAAAAGAAAAGCCTAAGGCTTGGTCTAAAGAATGGTTTAAAGATGAAGCCCTTTCTTGGATTTATATTATTCTCATTGTTTTTGGTTTTAGATCAACATTTATAGATCACTATCATATCCCTTCAGGGTCATTACTTCCAACAAACGCAATTGGTGACTCTATCGTCGTTAATAAAATGTCATATGGGTTTAAGCTTCCTTTTACAGAATATTTCAATCCTATTTATTTAGGAGAGCAGTCTCTTCCAAAAAGAGGTGATATCGTCGTTTTTGAGTATCCTCAAGACCCAAGTATCTTATTCGTAAAAAGAACAATTGCTCTTCCTGGTGACACGGTAGAAGTTTATGATAATGAACTTTTTTTAAATGGTCAGAAAGTAGAGAAAACTCTGATCGAAAAAGATGAAGAATATAGAGAGCTCTATGATAAGAAGCCGGGGCAAAACCCTGCAGACTTAAAGTTCTATTCTCAAAAAATAGGAGAAAAGGAATTTGTGACAGGTGAGAATTCATCTTTCTTTAGGCACCTAAACCAAGAAAAGATTACTGTCCCAGAGGGGCATATCTTTGTTATGGGTGACAATAGAGATTACTCTAGTGACTCAAGAGTGTGGGGGTTTGTTCCTATAAAGAATATCCGCGGTAAGGCCTTTATGGTCTGGATGTCGATTGTATATCCTTGGTCAAAAGAGCCATTCCACTTTAGACCGTCAAGAATTGGTACAATGTTATAATGAATTTTTAGGGGCTTATCGGCCCCTTTTTTTATACCTTCTTCTTCCATTTTTCAGTAAAGAATTCTTGTCTCAAGAGAGCTTGCGCAGGATTTGTTTATACTAAATAATCTTAGTGTAGGAGTCGTGATGAACAATATCTTGATTGTAGAAGATGAGATTGGGATTCATGAAGTGCTTGAGTTTTACTTTGAGGAACTCGATCTAAATCTTGAATTTGCTATCGATTATGATGAGGCTGTTCGCTTAATAGAGCAGAAGAAGTTTCAATTAATTCTCTCTGACGTAAAACTGGGGGATGGCCCAACAGGGATTGATCTGTTGAGGTTTTGCAAAGAGTCCCACCAAAAAATCCCTTTTCTTATCATGACAGGATTTGTCTCTGCTTTAGATGCAAAGATGGCGTATAGTTTTGGAGCGGATGAATTTATTCCAAAGCCAATTAATCAAACAGAATTACAAAATAAAGTGATGAAGTTTTTAGAGGAGGGCACTTCTTATAAAAAGAGGGATTTGGATGATAACTTATTTTGTGAAGTTCCTATTTCCACATTTGTTTCTGGAAAGAAGGCACCATTTGATATTTATATTAAAATAAGAAAAGGTAAGTATATCAAAGTTGCTAATAAGTCTGATGAGTATAACCTCGATATCTTAAACAAATTCAAGGAAAAAGGGGTAGAGTTTCTTCATGCTCTTAGAAATGATTTTAAAGAATATACACTCTTGAATTTAAAAGTTTGCCAAGCTCTAAAATGAACAAGAGTATTTCTAGTGAAAAGAAAGACTCCTTTATAATTCACTCTCACAATATTCTACAAGAAAATGCTTTTAAGGTTAATCTCGATGAAGATCTTGTAAAGTATATGAACTTTTATGCTAAGAGTGTTATTGAAATTATGGCAGAAGATGAAAGGGTCTTTAATTTAGCTGATT
>NZ_AUNJ01000313.1 GCF_000447775.1 Bacteriovorax sp. DB6_IX | reverse complement strand
AATTTTAGAGCATCAATCCAAGTAAAGATACCTAAGAGATCTTGTTCTCTTTGAACGACAACAGATCCAATCTTCTCATCGTGCATAAGTTGGCAGACAACTTTGACATCTGCGTGAGGCTCAACAGAGAAGAGGTCGTCGCTATAAGCATCCGCAACTTTGAGATCATTTAAATCAACTCTTTCAACACTTTCGAGAAATCTGATATCTCTTTCTGAAAGAACTCCTCTAACTTTTCCATTCTCCAGAACTGGGAGATGGCGAATATTATTTTCTCTCATTGTATTAAGAGCGAACTTTAAAGTTTGGTGAGAATTAATAGTAATTGGTTTTGCACTCATTAAAGATTCGATTTTCATTTCTAACTCCTTAATTGGAATTATGAACTTTTCTTCATATAAAAGTAATGACCTAAATCAGCTTTTTCATGGATTTCAAACAAGGGTTGCCTTCTTTGAAAAGAGTATCATCTTTAGTGTGAAGGGGGAGGTAAGTATCCCCAAGCACTTAAAGTTGAAGGAGGTATTATGAACTACAACTTAAGTTACCATCATGTTGATCACTCAGGTGCTTTTGAACAATTCCTCGAGAAAAAACTTCACAGTATGAACAGACTAATGAACGGCGTAGGACGCGTCGATTTCGTAGCTGATAGAAATGGTCAAGGATTTAGATTCTCGGCCAGAGTAAACGGAAAGAAATCTCATTTCTATTCCAAGGCCGATTCGGCAAATGTCTATCAGGCAGCAGCTAAGGTTATGGCGAGAATGAAAGCTTGGTTACATAAGAATTAGTTGACTGACCACATCAAGAACTACCCTCCAAAGCCAAGGCCTGACAAAGGATTTGTCAGGCCGCTTCTTTTTTGGACAAATTTTTGTTCAAGCTTTAGGCAAAAATTTCCGTAAAGTCATAAGACATGTAGAAATCTTAGTCACGGTTGACTAAGAAATAGATAACCCAAGGATTAAGGGAATGTTTAAAGTCGGTACGAATTACCAGTCGATGGTTGCTCAGAGACGTCTAGGAGACGTTACGAGACACCAGTCGCAAGAGAGAACAAAGCTCTCTAGTGGTAGTCGTATATATGAAGCGGCTTTTGATCCTTCTGGTCTTGCTATCGCAACTGGTATGAAAGCAAGAAGTGTCTCAAATATGCAGGCCCAAAGAAACGTTAATGATGGTGTTTCTCTCTTGCAGGTTGCGGAAGGGACATTAGGAGTTATGCACGGAATAGCTTCTCGTTTAAGAGAGCTTGCAATGCAAGCGGCAAACGATACAGTCGGTGATAACGAAAGAGCAGTTGCCAATAAAGAGTTTCAACAACTCACGCAAGAAGTTAAACGTTTAACTTCATCTACAAAGTTCAATGGAAATCATATTATCAATGGGCAAGGTTCAACATATGAATTACAAATTGGTATTCATAATGATCCCCAGGCCAATAGATTAAAGTACGATCTTGAAAAAGTTTTAGCTTCGAAGAATAATTTTGGCCTCAATGGTGTGAATATTCTTTCAAAAGATGGAGCAAGAAACTCTTTTGGAAAAATTGATAGTATGATTAATGAGATTTCAAGTTCTCGTGCCAAATTAGGTGGTGCTATGAATAGAATGGAGTCAGCACTGCAAAACCTACAAATTGGACGTGAGAATCTTGAGGCCTCAAAGTCTAAGATTACAGACTCTGATGTGGCCGAGAAGACTACAAATATTGCTAAAGACGAGATTGTTAAAAATGCCACTCTTTCTTTACTTTCACAAGCAAATACACGCCCTGCTATTGCTGCTAAACTAATTGACGCTTAGGTAATTCGATCTTAAAAGTTGTTCCAACACCTAGTGTACTATCAACAGATATTTTTCCACCCAGTTTATTAACAACATGTTTTACAATGGCCAGGCCAAGGCCAGTTCCCTTTTGGCCAGAGCTATCTCTTGTACGGGACTTATCGACTCTATAGAACCTTTCAAAGAGGCGAGGAAGATGTTTTGCTTCAATACCAACACCATTGTCTTTTACAGTGAGATAGTTTGAGTTTTGATCTTCACTCCAGTTTACTTGAATTTCAATATTGGCCCCACCATAGCGAAAGGCATTACTAACCAAATTGGTAATAATATGTTCTAGCATCTTATCATTAGATATGATGTGATCAGCTTGGTAGGATGTTTTTACATTTGCTGTTGAGCGACTATGAATTTGAGAGACATCTCTTAAGCACTGTTCAGTAAGTTCTTTCAAATCAACTTGAGTGAGTTGAATATCGACGATATTTTCAATCATTGAAAGAGAGAGTACATCATTAAAGAGTTGAGTTAATCTGTCACAATTATGATTAATTGTTCCCATGATCTCTTTCTTCGCTTCATCCAAGTCTGGCATAATCGCCTCAAGTGTTTGCACATATCCTTTGATTGCTGTTAGAGGCGTTCTTATTTCGTGAGAGACATTAGTCACAAAATCCTCTCTCATCTTTTGGGCCACTTTTAGTTCAGTGAGGTCGTGAAGTACGCAAACTGTTGCATAGGTTCTTCCTTTATTGTCTTTTAAAGGATTTGTTTTGACGTAGTAGTCTTTAATACGATTAGGTGAGAAATCAATTGTAAATTCAGATGAAAAAGAAGATTGGCCTTCTTCAATGGCCCCATCAATAAAGGACTTTAATTTTATGTTTCGAATGAAGTCGAGATAATGAGCCTCACTAGATATCATTCCTTTTACATTGAAGTCATTAATAAAGGCATTATTGGCAAAGAGAATCTTCCCCTCATTATCAACAGCAATAATGGAATCAGAAATAGCATCTAAAAGAGCTTGAAACTTATTATTTTCTTTGACGAGAGTTTTCTGTAATTTTCTTTTCTTATACTCATTATCATCAATATTCTTTTCAATAATCTCCCATTCTGATTGAACCTGATTATTGATATCGCTCAGGATATTGTTCTGTTTATATGAGTCTGAAAATGAAATGATCTTACTTAGAATAGACTTCAGCGGTGAGGCCACTTTTATACTGGTATAAAGAGAGAGGAGTACACTTAAAAAGAGAATAGGGAATATATAAAGCAGAATAGATTTATTCGTCTTTAGTAAAAACTCGATGACGTAGTGAGGTTTAAAAAGTAGAAAAACTGAATACTCAATCCCATCAATCGTTAGAACACTTTGGTGATAGAGGGACTTGATATTAATTCGCTTATTATAGAGAACTTTAGATTCTTTAAGGCTTAGTTTTTGATGGCCATACATAATATCTGAAATCTCATGAGATTGGAGATAGTCAGCAATACAGACTTTTTTAAAACTCCCTTTCATAATGGCAATAAAGGAAAGTTTTGAGTCCAGAACATCACAGAAGGAGTCGGCCTCTAGTTCATTGTAGTTCAAATGGGTTTGAATTTTATAAAAAGCTTGCTCTACGACCTGAGTTGCGGCCACTTCCTTGATCTTACTACGAATTAAGATAAGTGCGAAAGCCGAGGCCACGATAAGGGCCAGAATTTGAAGAAGGGCTATTCGCTTGAAAATATTCCAAGTTAGCTTTCTAAAAAGTTTATTTTCAGTCATTGAGGATTCTATAACCAATTCCCCTTATTGTCTCAATTACATTTGAGAACTCGTTGAGCTTCTTTCTAAGACCAAAAATATGAGTATCAATAGTTCTATCTGTGACATGGATAGGTCCACCTTGAATAGACTCAACTAATTGCTTTCTTGTTAAAACCTTTCCAGGTTTTTCTAGGAGAGTGCAAAGAAGTTTATACTCTGAGACGGTAAGATTCACTTCATTTCCGTCAGTCCATACCTTGCATTGTTCAAGATCAATCTTAATATTCTTGTGAGAAATGACATTGGTACTTGTTTGTGTTTGCTCAGTTTGAGCAATGGGCATTCTTCTTAACAGAGCTCTTACTCTGGCAGAGAGAACATTGATATCAAATGGCTTGATAACATAATCATCGGCACCTGCATTTAGACCATCGACGATATCCTGAGGTTTCGTCAATGCTGTAACCATAAGAACGGCCTTATCCCTAGTCGGTTTAAACATTCTGATGAACTTACAGATTTGTATTCCATCAACAGCAGGAAGCATTCTATCAAGGACAAAGAGATTGTAAGGGCAATCTTCATTTGACTGTAAAAGACTAATGGCCTCATCTCCATCTCCAACAATATCCGCATCAACATCCAGCTGTGCTAAGTTGACTTTTATCAGATTGGCAATGGCATTTTCATCTTCAACGATCAGTGCTTTGTACTTCATAGAAAAACCTTAATTATTTGGGTGTCTAATATCATTTCCTGTTTCTAAGAAGATAATATCTTCACAGATATTCGTTGCATGATCTCCAATTCTCTCGAGGATCTTGGCAATTCTTAAAATTGAGAACCCTTCATCGAAAGAGAAGTTTTCCTCCTTCATTTTTCTAAAGTACTCGCGAATAATTTCCCTGTGTATATTATTAACTTCTTTATCAGTTTTAATAACATCTGTGGCAATAGTCATATCTCTATTGGCAAAGGAGTCAAAGCTCTTCTTAATCATAATAATAACTTCGTCTTGAAGTTGTGTCAGAAGAGGGTGCTCTAGCGTTACTTTAGAAAAGTACCTCTTAATATTGACGGCTTGGTCGCCAATTCTTTCTAGCTCAGAATTCATCTTCATAATGGCAAGTGCTGTTCTGAGATCACTTGCGGCCGGTGCTTTAAGAGCAATATACTTAAAAATATTATCATCTATTGATTTGTGATAATCATTGATTTGCTTTTCAAGGGCATAGATATCGTCTTTTGAAAAAGCTTGGTTAATTGATTGTGAAAGAATCTGCTCAACGAGAGCGGCCATCTTTGTAACTTCTTCTCTAAGATAACTAACTGTTAAATCCATAATCTATCCAAATCTTCCTGTGATATAGTCTTCTGTTTTTTGATTTTTTGGGTTTGTAAAAATATCAGAACTTAGTCCATGTTCAATAAGTTCTCCAAGAACAAAGAAGCTCGTGTAATCAGCGACTCTTGCTGCTTGTTGCATATTATGTGTAACGACGATAACTGTATATTCATCTTTAAGTTCCATCATTAAGTCTTCAACTTTCGCTGCCGCGATTGGGTCTAAGGCCGATGTTGGTTCGTCCATAAGAATAATGGGTGGATTTGTGGCAAGAGTTCTCGCTAGGCAAAGTCTTTGTTGCTGACCACCTGAAAGTGATGTTCCTTCTTGGTGAAGTTTATCTTTCACTTCGTCCCATAGGGCAGCTTTTTGAAGACTCTTATAAGCAATCTCTTCAAGATTCTTCTTATTTCTTTCTCCCCATAAACGTGGACCAATAACAACATTGTCAAAGATACTCATGGCAGGGAAGGGGTTTGGTTTTTGAAAAACCATCCCAATATGTTTTCTTACTTCAACAGGATCGGCATCAGGAGCATAGATATTCTTACCTTCCAAAAGAACTTCTCCCGAGATTTTTGCTCCGGCAACTTCTTCGTGAATTCTGTTTAGGCAACGAATATAAGTTGATTTACCGCATCCAGAAGGCCCAATAATCGCATTGATTGTATTTCTCTTATACTCTAGATCAATTCCTTTAACAGCGTTGAAGTCATCAAACCAAGCCTTGAGATCATTAACTTTTAAAACCACATCACTCATTATGATTTCCTTACAAAGAACTTCTTAAGCTCTTTTCTTTTAAAAAATAGTCTTGCTGAAATATTTAGTCCTAGGCAAATAAGGATAAGCGTAAAGGCTCCTGCCCATGCTTGTCTTTGCCAGTCATCGTAGGGACTGATTGCATAATTATAAATTTGAACAGGTAGAGATGCCATTGGCTCTGTGAGCTTGTCACTAAAGTACATACTCCCAAATGCAGTGAAGAGTAGTGGTGCTGTCTCTCCAGAAGCTCTCGAAATTGCCAGAATCACTCCTGTGATTAATGAATTTTTAGAACCTTTGAGGACAATATGGAGGATGACTTTCCACTTTGGCAGTCCAAGTGCTAGTCCTGCTTCTCTTACATGCTTAGGGATGAGTTTAAGAATTTCTTCTGTCGTTCTAGTTACGATTGGAAGAATAATTATACTCAAAGCAAAAGCACCGGCCCAAGCAGAGAATGACTTCATTGTGACAACAAAGATAAGGTAGGAGAAAATCCCTATAACGATAGATGGAATACCTGTTAAAATATCAATCGTAAATTTTAGGATTGCAGCAATCTTACCTTGGCGATATTCAGAAAGAAAAACCCCACAAAGAATCCCTATTGGCACTGAGATAAGGGCGGATAAGCCAACCATTGTTAATGAACCAACGATTGCATGGGCCATTCCTCCTCCAAGCTCTCCAACTGGCTTTGGTTCATTTAGAAAAAAGTCTAATGAGAGGGCCATGCTTCCTTTTTGAAGTAGAAAGTTGAAGATCAGTATGAGAGGTATAAGAACTGATACTGAAGCCAGTGTCAGTAGGAACTTGAAGAGTAAGTTTTTAAATTTTCTTTGAGGACTGAGTTTCATACTTTCTTTCCTCTCATCTTAGCTTTCCAAGTGATACTTCTTGCAAAGAAGTTAACAAAGAATGTGACAACAAAGAGAAGTAGACCAATAAGACATAGTGCCGAAAGATGAATTTCTGAATCTGCTTCAGCATATTCATTGGCCATCACTGATGCCATTGTTGCTCCTGCTCCAAATAATGATTTTGATATTTCTGCTGAGTTACCAATAACCATGGCCACGGCCATTGTTTCACCTAGGGCCCTTCCAAGTCCAAGAACGACTGCTCCCATAACACCTGAGAAGCTAGGCTTTAAAATTGCCAACTTAATAGCTTCGAATTTTGTTGCTCCAAGGGCCAGGGCCGCTTCCTTTTGAAGTGAGGGAACAACCTTAAAGACTTCACGACAAACAGAAGTAATTGTTGGAATGATCATTATTGATAATATGATGGAAGCGGTTAGGATACCGATTCCAAAACTTGGTCCGCTAAATAGTGGTAAAAATCCAAGTGTTGATTTTAAAATAGGTGTGAGCGAATCCTTAACCCATGGAGCTAAGTAATAAAGTCCCCATAGACCAAAAATAATACTAGGTATTGCTGAGATTAACTCAACAAAGAGCCCAAGAAGATTTCCAAGTGCTTTTGGAAGGTACTCATTAATAAAGAGGGCTATAGCAATACTGACAGGTGCTGCTATGAGAATTGCAATTAGTGATGTGACAAGTGTTCCGTAAATAAAAGGAAGCGCACCGAATTCATCTTCTATCGGATTCCAAAAGTCGTTATAGATAAATGAGAATCCAAACTCTTTAATGGCCGGAGCTGAAGCTTGAAAAAGCTGATAGATCATGAGCCCTAAGAGAAGTACTATTGCGAGGGCAAATCCACGCAAAATCATGAAAGCAATTTTATCTTGTTGCTTATAGGAAATTCCCCTCTTCTTAAGAGGGGAACTCGTATTATTTTCAATATTATCTTTTGAAACCATCTCTACCATTATAGTTTTGAAATCTCTTTAAGTATATTCTTTCTTAGAGAATCTGGTAGGGGAGCATAGAAAAGATCTGCGGCCATCTTTTGACCATCTGTTAGGGCCCAATTGATGAACTTGTGGATTTCACTCAGCTTTTGGTTCTTTTTATAAACAGGTAGAAGAATATATGTAAAGGCCGACACTGGGTAAACACCTTTTCCTGGTTGGTCAATAAGTGAAGCAGTGAAGTCTGTACCTGAAGTTTTAAAATAAGCTGCTGATTTAGAGATACTCTCAACAGTTGGAGCAACGAATTCTCCCGACTTATTTTTTAGAGCGACTGTACTTAGTTTATTTTTTACTGCATGGGCAAGGTCGATATATCCGATTGCACCTTCAGTTTGCTTAATAATAGCTGTTACACCATCATTACCTTTTGCTCCAATTCCTGTTGGCCATCTAAGAGACTTTCCAATTCCAACCTTATTCTTCCATTCTGCACTTGCTGCACTTAAGTACTCTGAAAATACTTTCGTTGTCCCTGATCCATCAGCTCTTCTTACAATAAGGATATCTTTTGCAGGTAGCTTCATAGAAGGGTTAAGTTTAGCAATCGCTGTATCATTCCACTTTGTAATCTTTCCTAGAAAAATATTTGAAAGAACTTCACCGTCTAATTTTAGATTAGCATCAACACCTGGTTGATTATAAGCTAAAGCAACAGCACCAAGAACTGTTGGAACGTGCATGACTGGCCAAGCAGCCTTTTTCATATCTTTTGACTTCATAGGCGCATCAGAGGCTCCAAAGTCGACTGTTTGTTTAATAAGTTGTCTAATTCCACCACCTGAACCGATAGGTTGATAGTTGATACGTACATCTTTATTTTCTTTTGAGTACTCAGAAAACCACTTAGAGTAAATGGCGTATGGAAATGATGCTCCGGCACCATTGAGTTTCGTCACCGCTTGTGCAGATACATTACCAATCACAAATGCTGTCAGCATTAGAGAAAATAATTTCTTCATTTAAATGTCCCCTTTAGAGTTTTGTCTTAGGAATTTTATACCATTTAATTCAAGAATTTTTATGTTAGGGTTTTGTTAAGAAAAGTGTGCCCCTCGTTAAAATGAGGGGCTAAGTATTTGAAAATATAAGAAAGATGTCTTAGTGAGTGTGAGAAACGTAGAGTCTATAAGACTTATCTTTGTTTCTTCTAATCATGCAAGAGCCTTCATCTTTTTTAGAAATTAAGTAAGTGTAATACTCAGGAAGAGTGTCTTGAACCTCAAGAATTGATTTCCCTTCATGTTCACCAAAGTCAAGAAAGACTTGTTCTTCAGCAATAA
>NZ_AUNJ01000312.1 GCF_000447775.1 Bacteriovorax sp. DB6_IX | reverse complement strand
AAGAAGACAAATTTCTATTCGAAAAGTAAAATTCCCCTCCCCTCATTACTGAGGGGAGATATCTACGGAAGAAATCACGCCTGTCGCCACTTCTCTAAATTCATTCTTTCTATGTCTTATTTCAGCGTCAAAGAAAACAAATGAAATGACTAAACTTGAAAAGTATATACTTAATACAAGAGGGTTATAGAATAATTTCAAATCTGTTATTCCAATCAAAAAAGAACTAATTAAGATTGATAGTATAATTGCAATGGCCGAATTTCTTTTAAATTGTCTTATTGTATTCTGCCTTCTACTTCTAAAATAAGATTGAGCATTTATGTTATAACAGCGATTTCTAACTAAAAAGAGATAATCTCTATCCTTCATATCAGTATTGAGTATCGGCATCAACTGCTTAAGCTTATCATTCAAAAAGTCGAACTCATTTAAAAAGACATAATTCTTCTCAGACCTAAAACGATGAAGTTTGACAGCTAATGAAGACGAAAATATTCCTAATAAATAAGCTAAAACTAAATAGACTGTAAAGTAGATCAGTCCCTGCCCTAATGAAGAACTTACAATAGCATTAAACTTGAGCTTGTCTGTATAAAGTAATGAACCAAAAATAAAATAAAGTAATATACTTCCAGGGGCGATATAAGTAAGAAAATCCATAAAGGCGAATTCGTACTTTTGATCTATTGCTTTTACACTCATCTCTACTCCAATAAAAAATGTCTAATCTTATTATAGATGAGTTTAGATAAACATTAATAGAGAAAAAATGCCCCACTAAGTGAGGCACCTTTTATAAAAGCTTTGTCACAAAATCATGCACAAAGTAACCAACTCCCAATAAAACGATTCCAGAGACATAACAACTCCAGAAGTTTAAGTTAAACTTTTCTGCCAATAGAAAAGGCACAAAGAATAAGAGAGAGACAGGAATTGCGACGAAGACGCTCTTGGCATAGGCCACTGATTGCTTCGAATCTCCCCACTCCATGTGTGAAAAGGCTAAGGCCAAAAGGGTTGTTAATGGTAGAGCTGTTATAAAACCTGCGAGAGCTGTCTTTTTTCCAGATAACCATGAAACAAAACTTATGAGAACTGCTGCAAGAACTGTTTTTCCAATTGCTAAAATCATCGTGTTACTTCCCTGAGAAATTGGCAGCAATGAACTCACCAGAAAGTTTAAGAAAGATATATAGTTTCTTTCCTTTGATTCCTTTGTCATTCACAAAAGTTAAAACCCATTCTTTACGCTTTCCAAAAGTCTTCTGAATCGTCTTTTCATAGCTAGAATCTAGCCAAGACTTATCGATCTTCTTTGCTTTAACCAGTCTTTCAACGTGGTAACGACCAATGGCCTGTGTCTGTTCTTTTGAAATTGAGACAGACTTTTCATGAGAATGACTGTGGCCCTTTCCATGCGAATGCTCGTGTCCAGGACCGGCCATGACTTTTAAACTTACTAAACTTAAAAATACTAATATATATTTCATATAAATCTCCTATAAATTATCGTGTTGATATGTTTCGACTGGGGCTTTCTTTGCTTCAATGTCCATGTGGTGATGAATATGGTTATCTTCACTAAAACCAAACTCATCAGGACTACTCGTATGAAGATATCCATGCATCTGCATTAAGAAGAGAAGTGCACCACAAATGATTAATAAATCGTTTGATACTCGTGAGAATTTCTTAAATGCTTCCGTCTTTCTAAACCCTGATAAAATAACTAACATGATCGCAAGCGCTACGATTTGTCCAAGTTCTACTCCGATATTAAATGAGATAATTCTCATCAACATCTGAGATCCCTTCTCCCCCAAAGGAAGTTGTTGAAGACGAGTTGATAAACCAAAACCATGAATAAGTCCGAAGAGAAATACCATCATGAGTAGATTTGGTGCTTTCTTCAAGCCTAAGTAATTCTTAAAACCATCATTATTATCAAAGCCTTTATAACAGACACTGAGAGCAATAACTGCATCGATGAGCCAATAGTTTGCACTTATACCAAGAAATGTTGCAAAGATTAGAGTAATACTGTGACCGAGAGTAAAAACACTAATGAATTTCATAATATCTTTAAATGTTGCCAAAAAGAAGATCACTCCAAAAAGAAAGAGTAAGTGATCATATCCTGTAATCATATGCTCAGCACCAAGCCAAACATATTGAAAGTATCCACCTTCGATCATGGCCTTCTTCGCCTCGGCACTAATACCATGGGCGTATGTACTAAAAGTAGCCGTGATAGTAAAAAAACTAACTAATAATTTAGTCATAAATTCTCCTTAATTAAGTTAAAAAATAAAAATGAAACTTAACTAAGAAATGGGAGGTCGTAAGAGCTCAAGAACAAAAGAGCTTGTTTGATGGTCAATATAAAAGAAACTTTCAGATTCTTGATGGTCAAAAGATAACAACTGAAAGAATGAGATATCTAAACGAGTTAAAATCTCTGTATTAGGTACTTTCTGATGAGAGTGGTGGTGCTCATGCTCCTCTCCATCTTCTGAATGTTTATGTCCGTGAACATGATGATTATCATGCACATAACTCGTATGAGTATGCTCATCAACATGTTCCGATATTAACTCAGTAAATGAAACGGCCTTATTGTAACCAACAAATAATAGACACAAGGCAACAAATGAGAATGTCATGACATTTTTAACTGAAATCATTGTCAAAATAATACTTCAGCGCGATTTATTTGGTAAATAGATAATTCATTTTCTTTTACATACAATATCATCTCCCCTAGAATCTTTGCCATGGAAGATAATCAACAATGCCCAAAATGTAGTTCACCTTATGGTTATAACGATGGTTCCCTATGGGTTTGCCCGGAGTGCTTTCACGAGTGGTCTCTAGATGGTAACGCCGAAGATGAAGGACCAAAGTTTGTCGATGTAAATGGAAACCCTCTTCAAGATGGTGACGCTGTGACAACGGTAAAAGACCTAAAGGCCGGAAAAGGTACCATTAAAGCAGGAACAAAAGTTAAGAATATTAAACTCTTAGATGATCCTGTGAATGGTCACGATATCTCATGTAAGGTAGATGGACACGGAGCAATGTATCTAAAGTGCTCAGTTGTTAAAAAAGCCTAAAAAGATATTCTTTACCACTTTTAGACTACAACTTATAATAGGCTTTATATGATTAAAGGCCTTATCTCACTATATCTAATTTTCTTAACAAGTAGCTCACTGGCCAGTGAGCTGCAAAACCCAACTATTCACTGGGCCATTTTCGATTGGCCACCTTATATGTATACAAAGGACAAGGTTGGTCCATTTAATCAATTAGTCGAACTATACGAAGACAATATCAAAAACTATCAACACAAGCGTATGCCAATGAACTGGTCACGGTTCTACGACTTTGCCAAAGATAAGTTTCATGCCTGTAATCTCATGGCCATAAAGAGAGAGGACAGACTGAAGTATATGTATTTCTCTAAACCAATTAGTATCGGCTTCCCTATTAAAGTTATAATCAATAAGTCTAAATTAAAATATCTAGAGAAGCCTCTTCAAAAGAAGATATCAATACACTCCTTAATTACAAATAAAGGACTCAAGTCAATTATTGAGTCAACTCGATCTTATACTCCACAAATTGATAAGCTGATAACTCTTAAGGACCAAAACTACAATTTTAAGAGAAAACCAATTAGGTCAAAACAACTTCTCGAAATGCTCCAAAGAGGTCGTATCGACTACGTTATCGAGTATTCTGGAATAGTCAGGCATCACCTTGGTTCGAATTACTTGGAAAAATTCCAGGCCATCGAACTTGTAGAAACGCCTCTCTATGTTTTTGGACATGCTGGATGCCCTAAGGATGAATGGGGAAAGAAAGTTATTTCAGAAATCAATGCCGTTACAAAGAAGCATGCTCTTTCGGGAAAATTATATAAGCTTCTCGAAAGCTATACGGGCTTAGAAGAAATCCCTAAACTAAAGAAAATCTTTCACGAAAATCTCTTACAACACTATCGTTAGAATATTATTTCCAAGCGCTCAACAAGCTCACAACATTCTTTCCAAGGTCTTTAGTGTGATAGCCACCCTCTTGGACAATAACAGTTGGAAGTTTTAAATTCTTAAAAACTTTACCGATCTCTTTAAAGTCCTCTGTTTTAATTTTAAACTTACCGATTGGATCTAACTCATAAGTATCAAATCCTGCACATATGACCAAATAATCTGGCTCAAATCTCTTTAGCGCAGGGATGACAATTTTCTTCAGTGTCTGTAAGTACTTTTTAAGATCTGTTCCATCTTCCAAGATAACATTTAAATTAAACCCCTCTCCTTTTCCTTGTCCAATCTCAGAAGGAAAACCACAAAAATAAGGAAAGTGGTGACGAGGATCTCCGTGAATTGAGCTCACAAAAACTCTATCATCTTTATAAAAGATATCTTGTGTTCCATTACCATGATGAAAGTCGATATCGACAACAGCAACTCTTCCCTTCTTTCGTAACAGCTTTGCAGCGATGGCCGCATTATTAAAATAACAATAACCACCATATGAATCTCGTGAAGCATGATGCCCAGGAGGACGACTAAGAGCATAGGCGACCCTTCCCTTTTCTTTGACAATATAATCTGCTGCGAAATAGGCGGTACTTGCACTCCATGCAGAAGCCAGCCAAGTTTTATTATTCAGTGGCGTACCACTATCAAAACAATAAAAACCTGCATGATAGATATTTGTCGGATCTGGCTTGGCCTTCATTCTCTGTGGAAAGACACTTGGATAAAACGACTCACCTTCTGGAATTAAAGTGGCCGTATTATAGAGAGTAATAAGTTGATAATTATGTGAGTCTCGAATTGCTTTTAAAGCAATCTTTGGCGGTTCAATAATATCAAAAGATTCTTTTTCTTTTTTCAATGCCTTAAAAATAGATTCCGCTCTTCGAGTCGATTCAGGGTGCTTAATTCTATTTCCTAAGGCCCATTCATACTTTGGGTGAAACTCCATTTGAGATGTATGGAAAAAGACTGGAATTTTTTGATTCATTGGATATACACCTTTTTTAAGAATTCCTGAAGTCTTTGGGAATTCGGCTTTTTGAATATTTTATTTGGAGAACCACTCTCTACAAAGTGACCATGTTCCAAGAATATAATATGGTCAGATATTTCATGAACAAAACTCATTTCATGAGAGACTATTACCATAGTCGTATTCTTATCTTTTAAATTTCTAATGACATGAAGTACTTCTTCAACCATCTCAGGATCTAGCGCTGAGGTTGGTTCATCAAAGAGTAGAACCTTAGGCTTAATCGCCAAACTCCTCGCGATAGCAACACGTTGCTTTTGCCCACCAGAAAGTTCACTTGGATAAGAGTTCAGTTTGTCCAACATTCCAACTTTATCTAAAAGAATTTTAGCTTCATTGACACAGTCGCTACGATTTCGTCCTTGAACATGAACGGGAGCTTCAATGATATTTTCAAGAACATTGAGATGAGGAAAGAGATTAAAATGCTGAAAGACCATACCAAAATTAAGTCTAAACTTATTTAAATCAGTATCCTTATCAATCATTTTTCCATTGAAGAGATACTCACCTTCAAACTCCTCAAGAAAGTTCAAACAGCGAATCAATGTGCTCTTACCTGAGCCAGATGGACCGATGATTGACGTGACTTCTCCGCGTCTTAATTTAAAATCAACATTCTTTAAGACCTTTAAATCATCAAAACACTTATTCAAATTCTTAACTTCAAGAATATTATCAAAGTTCAGCATAGTGGAACCTCTTTTCGACCAATTTCATTAAATAGGTAAATGCAAAGACAAGAACAAGATAGTAAACAGAGACAATTAACAAATATGTCATTTGGTCAAAACTATTTGCCCCAAGTGTTGTTGCGACATTGAAAAGCTCATTCATAGAGATGAATGCAGCTAAAGAAGAGTCTTTTAAAGTAATAATAAACTGATTACCTAAACTTGGTATTGAACGCTTGAACGCCTGAGGAATGATAATTCTATAATACATTTTTAGCTTAGACATTCCCAAGCTTTTGGCAGCTTCAAACTGTCCTACACTGATGGAACCAATGGCCCCTCGAAATATCTCAGAAATATAGGCACCGTTATGCACGGCGAGCGCTAGAGATGCAGAGATAAAGGCATTCAGACGAATGATATTAGTCAGTCCAAAATAAAGAACAAAGATCTGTACAATGAGAGGAGTTCCTCGAATTATATAAATATAAAGTTCTGCTATTCTCTCTAATGGTTTTTTCCTCGTAAGTTTCAATGCCGTAAAGAATAATCCTATCGGTAGAGATAGGACAAGAGAACTTACAGTTATAGAAAGAGTAAGTAGTAAGGCCTTTGAGAATAATGGAAAGGAGCTAATAAAAGCATCAATGAAGTTCACCAATGCTATTCCTTTGTAATATCAGAGCCGAAATACTTTTGGCTTAACTGCTTTAAGGTTCCGTCTTTCGAGAACTCTTCTAAGATCTTATTGATTTGTTTGAGCGATTCTTCACTCTCCTTAGATAATGCAATCGCTTGTTGGCTTTCTGAAAGTTGTTGATTTGGAAAAATCTTCAGTCCATTCTTTATCGCCATTGCTCCAGTAACTCGATCCGTAATAACAAGATCATGACGTCCTCGAGACAACGCCTCAAGGGCAGTATTATCACTATCATAGACTTTAACATTCTTTGAAAGTTTTTGAGCAAAACGCTGATATGTTGAGCCTTTTGAGACCGCAATCTCTAGGTTTTCAAGTTCAATTACCTTCTTCTCATTGCGAGAGAAAACCTGTGCTCCCGAATAATAGTATGGAATAGAAAAATTAACATGCTTCTTTCTTTCACTGGTCACGGTATGACTAGCGACAGCAGCATTAAAACGTCCAGACTTTAATCCTTCTATAATTCCCGAGAATTTGTACTTAACGGCTTCAGGTTCCTTACCAAGCTTTAACCCAATAAGCTTTCCCAGCTCAACATCAAAGCCTTGTAATTTTCCATTTTCATCCACATAACTAAATGGCTTAAACTCACCAGAAACAGCATATCGAAATTTATTAATATCTTCGCCCTGGCAACTATGAAAAAGTATAAATGAAAATAATGTGAGAATAATCAAAGAGAGTCGTTTCATTTTTATCTTCCTTAGTCTTAGTAAATTTATAAGCTACTATATTTTTACTATGCCACTACTAAGTTTGATATCTCTTCAATGGGTGTTTCGGATTTCCCGAACAGAAATAAAAAAAGCCCTCACAACTTCGAAAAGCTATGAGGGCTTAAGTATAGTCTAATACGTTCTTATGAAAGTGACTTTACTTGAACAGCACAAGGACCTTTGTGTCCTTCACCGATTTCGTACTCTACTGATTCATTTTCAGCAAGAGTTCCTTTTTCAACTGCAG
>NZ_AUNJ01000311.1 GCF_000447775.1 Bacteriovorax sp. DB6_IX | reverse complement strand
TTATCTTTTATTAAATTCACCGCATCCTGCTCGTTGGACACCTCCGCCCGTCGTGGGCTACGGCCTGCCCGAACTCGCATTCGCATTGATCTTCTTTTGACTTATTACTTAAGAGGTAAAAACGTGCGCTTTGGGCACGTTTTTTCGGTCAGGTTGCTCTAACGAGCAAAGCCCTGAAAATCCTTTGAATTGTGTGGTATGCATTTTTTGTGCTTAAAATAAAAAAAGCCAGAACATAAGTTCTGGCTTTTTAATGGTGCCCCGACGCGGATTCGAACCACGGACACAAGGATTTTCAGTCCTTTGCTCTACCAACTGAGCTATCAGGGCATAAATGGTTAAGTGAGATTTAATGTAATGGAGTGGATGGATTTCGTCAAACTTTTTTTTCGTAATTTCGCTAATTTAATTTAACTCATTGTGGCAATGCGCTAAACAAAAAACAGCGGGAATTGCCAAAGTCTCGGTCAGCATTTAGATTAAGCCTATGAATAGTAAAATACTTAAAGTCACTTTAGAAGTCGATAAGACGATCGTAAATGCTATGGCATTCTTGCCACCGCAAGAAAGTGTAAAAGAAGATAGGTTTGCGATCTTTACTCATGGTTATACTTCTCACAAAGGCAGCTTATTGAATTGGGCCGCGAGAGTGAGTGAGGAGAATGTACCGGCCATTATTTTTGACCAACCAGGACATTTTCTTGGTTCTTATCATGAGATTGAGGGCCTCGATGTTTTTAAAGATGTCGCGCCACAATTCTTTCTAAGGGCCTATGAATATCTCAAATCACACTACCCTCAGGGTGGTCAAAAGCTTGTCATTGGTGGGCACTCGCTTGGTGCTCTAACATCATTAATGGCACTTGAGAGAGAGCTCTTCACTGTCAATGAACTTCTTTGTGTCTGTGTGGGATTTGGCCTACCTCCAGCAGGTGTGACACATATTTTTTCGACGCCTTTTTACAAATCAACTCTGAATCTCAGAGGTCAACTTGTCAGTGAGAATATCCCTCCGGAACAAGTCTTTCCATGGATAAAAGAAAAGAAAGAAGAACTGGAGATTTCTCGTCAAAGAATTCATTTTATCACTGGTGATGATGACGTGGTCGTTGGAAAAGATGGCTCAGAAAGATTAGTTGAATTCCTTGAAGAACAAGGTAATCATGTCACAATTGAGAAGCCTAAGAGACTGGCCCATCATATGCCAGAGTTGGCAGCGGCCCACATTAAAAAGTTTCTTAAAGACTCGTCATTTCTTTAGATCTAAATAAAATTTTAAATTCTTTAGCATACCGACTCTTCCCGTCCTCGCGACGGGAGTGTCCTTAGTGACTCTGCGGTATTCACGATTGGACATCGCTTCGAGCTTGTTAATTATCACTGCCAAATCATCCGTCAAAAAGAGATCAAAGAGAATTTGGTTTCTTTGCTTGAGGTCTTCAATTTCTTCAACTGTAACGTCGTCAGATTGCCTTATAACACGTTTATTCCACGGACAGACATCTTGGCATATATCACAACCATAAATCTCTCCACGTCCTTTTTCCATCCCCTCTGGTGCAGCCGCCTCCTTAAATAATTCGATTGAAAAAGTACTAATGCACTTATCAGCGATAAGGGTTCGACTATTCACATCAATGGCCTCAGTTGGGCAAAGATCAATACACTTTGTGCAATTCCCACAGTGATCAACTTCAACAGAAGGCTTCTGCTCTACATCTGAGCTAATATCTTCTGAGAAAAACAGCGCCCCAAGAATAAAATAGCTGCCTATTTCCTTGTTGATAATCATCGAGTTCTTTCCAAACCAACCGAGTCCGGCGCGCATCGCGAGATCTCTTTCAAGTACTGGTTGAGTATCGAGAGAATGTTTAATTTCTACATTGGGATAGAGTTCTTTGAAGTCTTTGGCCAATTCTTCGAGCTTCTCTCTTAATTCGAAATGATAGTCACGCCCTTTAAATCCTAGAACGTAATTTGCGATTCTAAGACCGTTGCTCGCTTCACTTTCGTAGAAGGCCTGAGATACTTTTGATGTTCTCGAGTAATCATAAGCGATAACAAGAGCTGAGCGAAAGTCTTCATAGTAATTCTTGATACTCTCTCTCTTTTCTCCTCTTTCACCCTCAAGATACTTTAAAACACCGTGATCTCCCCTTTCGAGCCACTTCTTATAGTGTTCATAGGAATGAGCAAGGGGGTCATTGACGACCCCCCACTTCTTTATTTGATGTTTTCTAAGTATTCTTGAAATCTCATTCATGACTAATCAAATTTTGGGATAATCTCAATCGCACCTGTTGGACAAGTTCTGACACATTCCATATCCATTGAACAAGCACCAATATTCTCTTCTTTTAAGTGAGTCATCTTAGTCTTAGAATCTGCAATCCAAATATCATGTGGGCAGATTGAAACACAGTTTTGGCAAGTCGCACACACGCTAAGATCTAAATGAATTCTCTTCTTCTCATCAGCTGCTTCTTCAACAACTTCATGTGAACCCAAAACTTTTGGAGCATCCTTGATAATATCGACTTTAACAGAGTTTGAATTACCTTTTGAAAAGTAACGACCATCACCACGTGTGATAACAACCTTATCACCATTATGAAGATCCATTCTCTCTCTCGCCTCTGCCAGAACGGCCTTTTGGTAACCACTCATGTCTTCAGGGTACTCTTTGATTAAGAAAGGATAAACTCCCCAGTAAAGGCAAACTTTTCTCGCAGCAGAAATTGATGATGTGACTGCTGCAACTGGTGTTTGTGGTCTAAACATTGAAATTCTCAGACAAGAGTTTCCACCTTCAGTTAAGGCAAGAATTCTCTTTGCATCGACTTTTTCAGCAATCATTGACGCCGCGACCATTAGCGATGAATTAACCGATGAAAGGTCCATATGTCTTAGAAGTGGTCTTTCCTTTGGCTTCTTTTCTGCCTCAAAAATAATATCATTCATCATTTGAACGGCTTCAACGGGATATTTCCCGGAGGCTGATTCACCAGAGAGCATCACAGCATCTGTTCCATCCCAAATAGCATTGGCAACGTCACTGGCCTCTGCTCTAGTTGGTGTCGGAGCATCAGTCATACTCTCAAGCATCTGAGTTGCAGTGATAACGGGAATCATTCTCTCATTACATCTATCAATGAGGTCTTTTTGGATTGAAGGAACAAGATGGTTACCTACCTCGACCCCCATATCTCCACGGGCCACCATAATCATATCCGTAACATCGAGAATTTCTTCAATATGCTCAACGGCTTGAGGTTTCTCTATTTTAGAAACAATTGGCACATTCACTTTTAGTTTATGTAGAAGTGATTTCACTTCCATAATATCTTCTCTTCTTCTTACAAAAGAAAGAGCAACAAAATCAATATTGTGTTTTAGAGCAAAGAGAAGGTCCTCTCTATCCTTATCAGTAAAGGCAGGAGCAGAAACATCACAATCAGGGAGATTAATCCCTTTATTAGACTTCAACTCTCCCCCAACAATGACTTCAATCTTATAAACGTCTCTATCTCTTTCAATGGCCTTGGCCATTAGTTTTCCATCATCAAAGAGAATTCTTGCACCATCATGGCAATCATCAACAAGTTTGTCGTAAATAGTTGGGATATAACAATCTTTATACTCTGGATAATTTTCGATATCTTTTGTTTGACCAATAACCCATGTCTCACCGGCCTTAAGCTGGAGTCCATCAGGAAGTTTATCAGTTCTAATTTTTGGCCCTTGAAGATCAATCAGGATACCAACTTCACGATTAATATTCTTAGATGCAGTACGAATATTTTGAATAAGCTGAGCATGACCTTCATGTGTTCCGTGACTCATATTGACACGCGCAACATTTAATCCCGCCTTAATTAGCTTTTCAATCATTTCAACAGTATTTGACGATGGTCCAAGTGTCCCAACAATCTTTGCCCTTCTGACTTTCATTCGTACTCCAAAATTTCTTATCGTATAGGACTATTCTATCATGCAAAAAAAAAGGCTTCTACCAAATAGTGAAGCCTTCTTAGTTAAGATTATGTTTAACTTATATTAATTATTAGAAGAATTAAGAGTTATACATCTTACTCTTATATGATTCAGCTTTTTCCTCTATGGCCTTAGCATTTGCCATTCTAAGCTCTTCAATTCGATCAGAGAATTGACGCTGCATCGTAGCCTTTTCAAGTTCATTTTGTTGATAAAGCTTCTCATAGTCAGACTGCATTTCACTAACTTTAGATTGAAACTTTCTCTTAAAATCATCTCTCTCTCTTGAGAGTAAATCTTCATAGTGTTCAACCGTTTTTTCAATCTGCATATCAGACATATCTTTGGCCCTAGAAAGTCTCTTATCGTATTCAGTCTTTATCTGAATTTTTTCAAATTCGTTCTCTCTATCTTTTTGATTAAGAAGTCTCTTTGTTGCAATACGATTAGCATCACTTTCTTCAGCATGCATCATCTTCAACTTTTCAATCTCTTTGTGAGCTTTCTTCTCGAGTCGATCAAGTTTTTCTTCATATTGCATCATCATCTTCTGTTGATTCTTTACCAATTGCTCATTTCTTTCAACAAGACTCTTCTCTTTTTGTGCCATCACCCTTTTCATTTCAAACTTTGTATCTTGAAGTTCGTTATGGTGATCTCTTCTTGTCTTTTCAATAAAGCGTGTCTTTTCTTTGGCGTGCTCTGCTTGTAGCTCTGTTAGCGCTTCTCTATTTTTTTCATTTAAAGTATTAACTGTATCACCGAAGATCTTACGTTGGTTAGTAAGAACCTTCTTATTATAAGCACTATCCTTAAGGGACTGGGCCTCTGCTCTCATCTCAGAATTACGAATTTCTTTCTGGAATGTCTTAGTGGCCAATTCTGCTTTATCCTTAACTTTAGATAGCTCATTTGTTCTAAAGTCTCTGAACTGAGTTTCACTTTCATCTCTATTTTGTTGATTCTTAAACTTTAGATCTTTAATCGTTGCAGAGAAGCTATCGGCCATTCTCTCTTTATCAATCTGTTGATTAAAATTATCATCTTGAACTTTCTCATAGATTGACTTGATACGGTCTTCATAAGATGAAACCGTGTGATCTAACTTCTTTTGAACTATATCAGAACGATCCCCACCCTTTAATTTCTCATTCATCTCACGGCGAGCTTGATAAATATTGGCAGCATATTCTTTTTCAAGATTCTTTTGTCTTAATTCGTTTTCTTTTACTTCGATTTTTCTCTTACGCTGATTTCTGGCAGAGATATCATTTGTTAATTTTCTAAAATTCTCTTGAAGAACATCTTGTTCGCTATTTTTAACCTTTCTCAAATCCTTCGATGACTCATTATGATAGTCTTTGATTTGGCTAACCGTCTCGGCCTGAGTATCTCTGAGATTTTGAATATCTTGAGCATGCTTATTTACCATTTGGTTCTTAGTAAGATTATTATTCTTAACAAGCTCTCTTGTATTCATTTCATTATCAGTAATGATTCTGCGTCTTTCTTTATTGGCCTGATGCATATTCTCACGAATACTATTGTTGGCCCTGTAACTGACATCATCAATTTCTTCTTGGAATTGATCATTAAGATTTGCAACTTGCTTGTCATAACGATCACGAGTTGTCTTTAAACGTTGTTCATTATAGGCCTTAGATTCATCATCTCTTACTCGGTAAGTATCTGATAACTCCCCTAATCTTCTATCAAAGTCTTCTTTAATACGACTTCTATCTTCGTTAAAAGACTCTTTCTGTCTTTCTAAGTCTTTTCTAAAGCCTCTTGTTCTATCTTCTATGGCCTCTGAAGTTTTAGCATTATACTCATTGATATAGTCAGCTTGCTGATTTTCTAATTTATTCTTTGAATTAGAATAATTCTCAGCTTGCTTCTTTTGTTTCATCTCATGAAGCTCTTCTAGCTTATTAACGTCTTTATTATAAGCATCACGTAGCTCATTCGTTGATTCGTTATAATTGCTTCTTGCTTGTGCCAATCTTGTACTATAATCGTTAATTTCCATAATACCTTTTCCTGGGCAGACTCTTTTCCCAGCTTATATTCTATCAATTTCGTGAAAATTAAAAAGGCCGGGAAGATATTCCCGGCCTGTGATATAGATCAA
>NZ_AUNJ01000310.1 GCF_000447775.1 Bacteriovorax sp. DB6_IX | reverse complement strand
CTGTGGCAAGTGGATCAGTAGATTTTGGAAGTATTTTCTTGAATCCTGCGGCCCCATAGAGTCCATACTGACTAAATGGAAAGAGTCTCACTCTTCCACCAAAGCTATAGCCAATTAAGATTCCTTTTGAAATTTGATCGAGACCTGTTTTAAACTGAATATCTCCTGAGAGACTTCCTCCAGCATAACCTTCGATACTAAAAAGTTCTGTTTGAAAGAGTCTAAATTGATACTCAGCATCTCCTACTAGAGTTTTTAATTTTACTGATTCGGTCGAACTCGTGAGCCATGAAAGAGCAAATGAGAAGCCCGTATTCTTTTGAGGGGAGCGGTGTTCAACTTTAAATTGGTATGAGGCAATATCAGATGAATCGGCAGAGCCAAGTGACTCGTTAAGCTGATCCCATTCGGCACCGCCATCAATGATAGAGTAGTCAAAGACAAAGTAGTTATTTTCCGTTAGCTTATCTTCCGCAGTTTTAAAGAGAATGTCGACATTGTGCTCTTTAATCTTTGGGTTTTCGTCGAGTTCTTGGCCTTCAAGATCAAACTGAAGATCTTTTGTTTTAACGTAGGCCACGCGCCCAGTTACAACTAAACCAACGATGGTATTTCTTTTAAGGGACTTATCAGCGACTTTAAGCTTTCTTCCAGGCTTAATATATCCAATTGGGATTTTCAAGGCCTGATCGGCATAGACAATTGTCTTGCTACTTAAAGTATAGGCGAACCTATAAGCATGAGTATTAAAAGATATCAAAATAATGGAAAATAAAGCTAAAATTTTCTTCATACTTTTATTATAATCAAAAAGTAATTTTTGACCAGTTTAGTATTTTTTGGGGGGACGGGATGAAATTTCCTGGTAAGCGTAAGTCAAAGCATTACTTTCCAGTTGAAGAAATTGGAAGGATGCCTTTTGAGAGTGATTTTAATAGTAAGAAGAATGTCTACATTGTTGGAATTGACCAGTTATTAGTAGATATTGAAATCGATACGGATCATGAATTCTTAGAGAAATTCGGGCTTACGGCCGGTCAGTCAGTTGTTCTTCCCGATGATATTATTGAGCAGATTTACCAAGAATCAAAGGCCAATGACTCTATTATTGGAGAGTTTGCTGGGGGAGCTGTTGGTAATACATTACATAACTACTCGGTCTTAGCCGACGATAAATCTGTGGCCCTCGGGACAATTTGCGAAAGTATAAAAGTTGGCGACTATGCCTTCAAGTATATCTGCACAACAAGCTCAAAGGTTGATTTCAGTTACCTCCAACCTCAAAGAGGACATATGGGAAGGGCAATGTGTTTTGTTACTCCAGATAAGGAGAGAACATTTGCCATTGGTAAGGGGATTATGAATGAGCTCTCAGAAGATTTTATTCCAGAGGAAGTTATTGCTAATTCTTCGGCCCTATTGGTCACGGCCTTTTTATTACGTGACCCAAAGGCTCCTCTTTTTAAGTCGACAATGAAGGCCGTTAAAATCGCCAATGAGAATAAAGTTCCTGTGGTCTTTGCCTTGGGAACAAGTGTTCTAATTCAAGAAAATCGTGACTTTTTTCAAAACTTTATCAAAGATCATGTGAATATTGCGGCCATGAATATTGATGAGGCCCAGGCCTTGACTGAATCAGATGATCCACTGCTTGCAGCGCAAAAGATATTAGATATGACAGATTTTGCTCTTGTGACAGTTGGCGAGAAAGGTCTTTATATTGGTGCATGGGCCGATAAGAAAGATGCTCGTGCAACGAGTGACCAAATTCACTCTAAGTCTATAGCTGAGTATAATAAGTTTGAATATTCGAGGGCCCAGGTAAAAGAGCTTTGTGATGAGCCAATAAAGATATACTCACATATTAATCCTTTTATGGGGGGACCTGTTAAGATTGAAAATACGAATGGGGCCGGAGATGCTGCCCTTGCTGCTTTGATGCATGATATAGCGGCCAATAACTATCATAAGACCGTTGTTCCCAATTCTCCAAAGCATAATAGTCGCTACATGACATACTCATCGATCCACCAAATTTGTAAGTATGCCAACCGAACTAGCTATGAAGTTTTAAAGCAGCGATCTCCAAGGCTATCTCATGGCCTTCCCGTTAAAGAAGAAAGTTTAGAAGAATCATATTGGTCAAAATAAGAAAAGCCTCTTTAAAAGAGGCTTTTTTATTTCTTTTTATTTGTTGTAAGAAATGCAATTCCCCACTCATGAACTTGAAGGGGGTTAGTGCTTGAAGGATGACGATAGACTCCAGAAATTGGATTCCATCCCTGTGATGGCCTATTTTTAAAATTGGCCGCATACTTTGTTCCTAGAATGGCCTCTGGTACTACCACAAAGAGAACTCGCTTAAAAAATCCCGGAGCATGAGAGCTATTCCATTGAGCGATCTGTTGCAATTCATCGTGACTTTGAGGATAGACACAGAAGTTCCCCTTAGGAAGCTTTACTGACCAATAATCTTCAAAATCAGTCACTTCTTTATCTTTGAATTTCATTTCGTTAAGTGCGCTGACCATTTTCTTAAAGACTGAGTGCCTATCACCACAGAATCCACGTGAGCTTTGTAATGAGTGAGAGTCGAGCTTGTAATCGTAGTAGAGATAGTCATATTTATTTCCGTTGACGACAATCTTGTTGCGATCTTTTTTTAGCATCCACCCGTCTTCATTATGAATTGGGGCTGAGGCGAGCATATTGGCCTTCTTATTGAAATTGATGACAAATCTCAAGTCTTTTTCTACTCCATGAAAGTAGAGGTTTGGCTTTCCTGCCACCATATTTCCTTGTCCAGGGTAGTAGTGATTGCTTAGGCCATGGTTATACCAAGCTCCAGGGCGATAGAAGTTTGAGTAGTTATAATTTCCATAGGGAGACCACCAAGGCGCATGAGTTGGAATCATATTGAAGCGCCAGTTCTGTTGTTGAATATACTGACATTGATAACAGAAATCACTTGGTCTAGTGCTTTGATTATTTCCCATACACTGAGGTGTTAGGGCCATACATCGAATACCATTCACTGGTTCTGGTGCAGGCATGCTTAAAGAAAAGGTTACTTGCTTAATCAAAATTAACGTGACTAAGAGAATAAAGTATTTCATTTTCTAACCTTTAGGCCCATCGATTGCGCCTTGTTCTTATGAGTAATCGTTTGATTTGCTGAGCATCCGTTTTTCATAATATAACTCACTCGATATTCACCTGCTGGCAGATCGACTTGAAAACTTCCCCGTGGAGGAAGTTCAATTTGATAAATGAGTTTTGATTTAGCTGCGATAAAGAGTTGGCCGGTGTCTTCTTTGAGACACTTTGTTTCAGCATAGAGCTTACCTTTAATTGGTGCAGCTAAAAGGGATGTTGTAAATAGGGCGATAAACACTAACTTCATAAAGAAATTTTAACACTTTTTATTGAAGTGAGTACGTAGGAGGAAATAATTGACTAAGTAGTGTTAGCTACTTTGGCAAATGAAATACGAAAGAGGTGTGGTTGTTGTGAAGCTCATAATTTAGGCTTCCACCATGTTCTTGGGCCAGTTCTTTACAGATTCCTAGACCCATTCCTGTTCCAATTCCCTTGGGTTTTGTTGTGAAGAATGGGTTGAAGATTTTTTCTAGAGTATTATCATCAATTCCATTTCCACTATCTGTGACGCGGATAATATAGTTTTTTTCATCTTCTTGAATTGTGAGATTTACCCACTTATGTTCAAGCTCTGAAACGGCCTCACAGGCGTTACCGATTAAGTTCACGAGGATTTGGATCATTTGTCCTTCTATACATTTAATCTCGATATCATCGTCCAGAGAATTGAGAATGTTGAAATCGACACCATAAGTATTCACACGATTTTTAACAATGAGAGTACTTTCTTCAAGAATCTTAGAAAGTAGAGTTGGCTCTTTAATATCATTTCGATTATCGCGGGCCAAGTTCTTTAGGCCATCAATAATAGTGAGAATACGATCAGACATCTTGTTGATCTTTTCCAAAAACTCAGGGGCGCGATTGAAATTTTCATCTGCAAACTGCATTTGTAGGATATCTGCAGAACCCTTAATTACAGAAAGGGGATTTTTAATCTCATGAATTATTCCGGTTGAGAGTTCGGCAATTGAGCGCAATCTTTCATCATGGAGAATCTGATTCGCTAGCATCTTCTTTTCCGTAATATCAAATCCAATAACAACGGCCTCTTTGCTATTCTTATACTTTTGGGCCATGACGAGATTGTATTTCTGTTCGCCACTAATTGTCGTTGTGTATTCTGTTTGATCAAATTCAAGGTCTTTTTCGAAGAAGTTATGAATAAACTCGTAGAATGGATTACCTTCGGCCTTGAGAAAACCAACTTTTTGAGATTCAAAAACTGTATTATGAATATCAAGAAGGTCTTCAAGTTCCTTATTAATTGAGAGGTATTCTAGGTCACTATTAATCCAGCTAATAGTGCAGGGAAGGTGGTTAATAAGAGTATTCTTTCTTTCTAACTCTTCTTTAAGAACACGATTGCTCTCTTTTAGAGCATGATTCATTCGCTTTAGTTCTTCAATTTCATCAACTACTTTCATTATCCTTCCTAGATATTTGATCAGGATAATTGTAACAGAAATCTATTGAGTTACAACTATGTGAAAAGTTCAACTTGAGTTAAACACTTTGGATTAGTTGTAATCGCTCTTCCCATCACCAGGTAATTGGCACCTTTGTCAAAGGCCTCTTTTGGTGTCATCACTCGACTTTGATCATCTTTAGTGGAGTTTTCAAAGCGAATACCTGGACAGACTTTTATTGGGGCACGCTGAGAGTTATTTGCTCTTTCTATTTCGAAGGCCTGGGCCAATTCAAATCCCGAGCAAACAATTCCATCAATCTCACTCTTAAGGGCCATCTCATAGAGTGAGTGAAAAACTTCGTCCGTGTTTCTTTGCCAGATTTTTTGGCAATCTTCTTCATCTAGTGAAGTTAACACACTAACTCCCAAGAGTTTTGCCTTAGGTAATGATTCGTGCATGGCCAATTGGGCCGCCCTAATCATCTTTTCTCCACCACTTAAATGGATTGTGAGAAATGCGATTGGTAGTCCTTTAAGAGAATGAATCGCCTTTGATACGGTGTTGGGAATATCATGGAGCTTGAGATCAAGGAAGATTTCAAGACCATATTGCTTTGAAATTTCAGCAACAAAAGAAGGGCCATATCTGTAAAATGCCTCCATCCCAATTTTTACAATTTTAAGAAGGGCCCCGTGAGCGTTTAAGAACTCACGGATTTCCTGATCTGTCATATTATCTAAGGCCAGCATGACCTTTGAGATTCCTCTTTCCATATTTAATCCTAGTGCATCTCCTGTAGTGCTACAGGTGCCATCTTTTGTGTGTGATAACTTAGAATACTCTCGACAATCGCCTGAACATTCTCTTCTCTTGTAAAGCATGGGACACCATACTGAATTGCTACATTTCGAATATACTCACCATCTGATTTTGATCTTCCCATGTTTAAAGGAGTATTTAAAACCATGACTAGGTCTTCATCTTTTATAGCATCGAGCATCGAGGCTCCATCTTTTTCATCTGCAATCTTGTTGACTAGCTGGCACTTGTAACCTTGTTCGATAATATAGCGACAACTTCCTTTTGTTGCGACAAATTCAAAACCAAGTTCGTGAAGACCTCCTAAGTATTCTTTTAGGATTTCTTTACTCTTGTCTGCGAGAGAGATTAGAATCTTTCCTCTCTTTGTTATTCCCGGGTAATTTCCAAGATAAGATTTGAACATGGCCATTTTCAAGTTCTTGTCGATCCCAAGAGTTTCACCAGTGGATCTCATCTTAGGCCCTAGGATAATTGAGTCATCAACAAATCTATCAAAAGGGAATGTTGATTGTTTCACCACAAAATGCTCTGTTTTTAGATCTTCAATTGTTTGAATCTCTTGTCCTAGTAGGGCCTTCGTTGCTTGGGCGGGAAGGTTGATATCTGCGGCCTTACTTAGAAATGGAAGTGTTCGAGATCCACGAGGGTTGGCCTCGATACAGTAAACATCTTCGCCTTTTACAGCAAATTGAAAGTTGATTGGCCCAATAATTCCCATCTCATTTGAAAGTGACTTGGCGATCTCTCTCATCTTGTTAATGATTTCTTTTGAGGTGTGAACAGGTGGACTTACCATTCCTGAATCTCCAGAGTGGACCCCGGCATGTTCAATATGTTCACATACAGTGAAGATCGTATTTCCACGGTGGTCTCTCACAAGATCAACATCGAACTCTAGAGCATTTTCGATATAATTTTCAACTTGGAAGACAACAGAAGAGTTTTTTAGTCCTTCCTTAATTGGCCCTGGTAGTTCATGAATATCTTCGTGATTTCTAAAGATATACATGCTCTCACCACCAATGACATAACTTGGTCTAATGATGACCGGAAGACCAATTTCTGTGATCGTGCTGATAAGTTGCTTGTGACCACGAATTTCTTTTGAAGTTGTTCGACTAAGAGGAACCTTCTTTGTTAGTTCATCGAATCTCTTTCTATCTTCAACGAGATCGAGAATATCGAGATTAGGTCCTAAGAAGTTAAACTCGTTATATTTCTTTCTGAAATCGGCCTCGAGGTGAGAGCGAATATTGATACCTGTTTGTCCACTAAATGAAGTGATGACACCTTCAGGAGATTCAAATCGAAGAATGTCAAAGAGATCCTCAGAAAAGAGCGGGCTCAAATAGAGTCTATCTGAGCTATCATAGTCGGTACTCACTGTTTCTGGGTTTGAGTTGAGCATGATACTCTTCTTATTCTCTGTTGCCAGTAGTTGACAGGCCTTGACACAAGAGTAATCAAACTCGATTCCTTGTCCAATTCTATTTGGCCCTGAGCCAAAGATGGCCACGGCATTTTCTAAGCGCTCAACTTCTTGAACTTTGTTATAAGTGCTATAGAAATAAGGTGTCGTTGCACTAAATTCTCCAGAGCATGTATCAACGGCCTTAAAAACAGGAAAGATATCATTCTTAACTCTTAAATCTAGAATGCTCTCTAGTCCAGAATTCGTCAAAAGGGCAAGATACTTATCAGAGAAACCCTCTGCTTTATAGTCATGGAGTATCTTTGCATCTTCCAATATTTTGGGAGAGTGATGGAGTGCTTTTTCCATGTGATAGAATTTATTCATTTGTTCTACAAACCACGGCGTGATTTTTGTCATTTCAGTGATTTCTTTAACAGAAAATCCTTGCCTAAGAGCAACTAGAGTTGTCAAAAGACAAAGCTCTCTAGGTGAGTTTAGTCTTTGTTTAATATACTCATTATCAATACTAAATGGTGTTGTCTTAAGTTGAGTTAGGGCCGGAATTTCTAGGCCTTGCTCTGTTGCTCTTAAGGCCTTCATAAAGGCCTCATTAAAACTTCCCCCTAGCGCTAGAACTTCTCCAACTGATCTCATCTGAGGTCCTAGTGTTTGTGAAGAAGAAGGAAATTTATTAAATGGAAAGATAGGAATCTTAACCGCAACATAATCAAGTGTTGGCTCGAAGGCCACTGGCGAGACCTTTGTAATATCGTTCATGATCTCAAACAGAGTGAGTCCAAGAGCAAGACCTGCAGAAATTTTTGCAATAGGGTAGCCGGTTGCTTTTGATGCGAGGGCAGATGAACGCGAAACTCTCGGGTTCATTTCAATGACAACAATATCATCCTCATCGGCCGGGTTGATGGCAAATTGAACATTAGCCCCACCAGCAACAACATTCATATGTTTTGCAATTGTCAAAGACATGGTTCTTAGTTGTTGGTAACAGCGATCAGATATTGTTTGGGCCGGTGCAACTGTGATTGAATCTCCTGTGTGAATTCCACAGGGATCGACATTTTCAATTGAGCAAATAACAACACCATTGCGATTCTTATCGACCATAACTTCCAGTTCAACTTCTTTCCAACCAAGAAGTGACTTTTCCATTGTAATTGGATATTTGATATCGCTTGTATTAAGAACATCTTTAAGCTCATCGGTATTGTGAACAAGGGCAGCACCCTTTCCACCAAGAGCGAAATCTCTTCTGATGATGAGAGGGTATTCTACTTGAGTCTTGGCCAGTGTGATGGCCTCATCATGAGAGAAGGCCTTAAATCTCTTTCCTGATTTGTAGCCAAGAGTTTTTAACTCCTGAGCAAAGAGTTCTCGGTCTTCTGTTTTCTTAATCGTATCAACATTGGCACCAAGAAGTTTAACTCCATTTTGTGCAAGATAACTTTCTTCTTCGAGTTCGATACACATATTGAGGGCCGTCTGGCCTCCCATTGTTGAAAGTACTGCATCAACTTTTTCTTTCTCAATAATCTTCTTGATAACATCTTTTGTGATAGGCTCGATATAAGTCTTATAGCTCATATCTTTATCTGTCATAATTGTGGCCGGGTTTGAGTTGAGAAGAACAACTTCAATACCTAGCTCCTTTAGAGATTTAAGGGCCTGAGTTCCTGAGTAATCAAACTCTGAGGCCTGCCCAATTTTGATTGGACCAGATCCGATAAGGAGGATCTTCTTGATCTCGTCATTGAGGTGACCACTATGGTACTCAGGAATTTGTGAAATTTCTTCTTTGCTAATTTCCCTTCTTACACCATCGAGATAGTCTTTTATTTCTGTGAAGAAGATCTGCCCATCAAGTGGACCTGGGTTGGCCTCTGGGTGGAATTGGACAGAGCGTATGCGAGAGTCATAACTTCTCATTCCTTCTAGTGATCGGTCAAAGAGTGAAGTATATTCGATAAAGACGTGGTTATCTGCGGCCTTTTGTGAAAATGAATCTGAACAAATGGCGTAGCCGTGGTTTTGGCTAGTGATTAAGAGGTCCTTTGTTTTATGGTCATAGACCGGGTGGTTGGCCCCACGTTGTCCAAATGGAAGTTTTATAATTTCCATATCCATGGCCAGACCAAGGAGTTGGTGTCCAAGGCAGATTCCTCGAACTGGAATCTTAGTTTTTAATAGGTCTTTGACGACAGATATTTGCTCTGTGTATTCCCTTGGGTCACCTGGACCATTTGAGAGAAAAACTAGGCGTGGATTGTAGCTCTGAATTTCTTCAATCGTTGTCGTGTGTGAGAGAGTGACGAGTGGGTGTCCCATTGCCTTGATATTATCGATAATGGCCTGTTTAACACCATAATTAATGAGGACAATTGGATTGTCTCCTTTTGTAATCACTTGTGCACGATCTTGTCCCACTCTTGAGATATCACTACATTGTACCTTGTCAGTCGTGAATTCTGAGCTCTTTGGTGCTTGTGGATTTGCTGTGATCACACTGATGTGATTCTTAGATTTTCCAGAGAGGTATAGTGTTAGGGCCCTGGTATCAATTCCAGATATCAAAGGAACATTGATCTTTTCTAAGAATTTATTATATGAAAAGTGTCTTGCGATCAGACAAGTTCCATGACAGCTTTGAGATTGATTCACTCTTTCGTCATATTCATAATTTCCCACGTGAGCTGTGGTGTAGATTATATGTTGTCCCAGAAAAGATGGGTCAGTTGCTGTTTCTTGGTATCCAGACATTCCTGTTGTGAAGGCGCTCTCTCCCCATATCTCTTTATCAAAGTCTTTTTGATTGATAAATCCTGAGAATGAAGTGCCGTCGCTGAAATGAATAAAAATTGGGGTTTGTTTGAGAGAATTTGAAAAGGAAAGTTCGTCGTGAATAGAATCGACGGGAGGGGTAAAGGCATTAATAGAATTAGATGTCGTGTTGTGATTTTCCTTCACAAATGTCTCCTGTTACTTTTTTATTTGCATGACCAATATGGTGGTCTTCGTTGTTAATCATTGCTTCGATAATGGCCATTCTCATATAGACAGAGTTTTCAACCTGTTTATGGGCCTTCCAGATTTCAGAGTCCATAATTTCTTCGTGGACTTCAACTCCAATATTGGCCGGTCCTGGATGATAGATTGGAAGGGCCTTCTTGTGTTTTCTAAATTTATCGAAATTAATTCCCCAATGAGTATGATAATCATTGAGAATATCGGCGTGAGTCGAATTATGTCGCTCACTTTGGATTCTAAGGAGGTAGAGGGCATCGGATTCTTGAATTGCTGTATCAATATCAACAATCCTCTTAATTCCCGGTGCTATTTCTTGTGGCATGAATTCATCAGGGCCACATAGGGCCAGCTCAATTCCAAACATTGGTAAGAGATCAATTAGCGAATGAGTCACTCTTGAGTGACGACAGTCTCCAACGATAGTTATCTTCTTACCTTCAAGTTTCTTTATCCCGCCAAAATCATCACAGAAAGTATAGAGATCTAACAGCGCCTGAGTTGGATGCTGATTTGAGCCGTCTCCACCATTGATAATCTTTATTGGAGGATGGCCCTTAAACTCTTCTAGTAAGTGAGATTGTTGAGTTCTAATAATACAAATATCAATACCTTGGTATTTTAATGTCAGTAGGGTTTGCTCGAGAGATTCACCTTTTTTAAGTGAAGAGTTCTCGGCCTGGAAATCAATATGAAATCCACCTAATCTCTTAATGGCCATGGCAAATGAATGTTTTGTTCTTGTTGAATGTTCGAGGAATGAAGTTGCTACTGCGAGGGATTTTTGAAGGGGAAGTCTTGCCGGCGAGCCGGATTTCAGATCTTCGGCCCTTTCTAATAGCTGTAATATATGACCCTTATCGAGGTCTTTGATCCCTTCAAGAATCGATGGAAAACCAACCATGACAATCCCTAGTAAGTTCGATAAACTTAAGCTGGATAAATTTGATTTAAGTCTAGAGAAAGAGAAAGCATTTGGCCATGAAAAAAAAGGGCGAATTTAAAACTATTCATAATAAAGTTCAAAAAGAGGCGCTGATCAATGAGATCAAGGGGAATCTTTTTGAGTACTTAGTCGCTCATGCCGTAGCGAGGGCCAAGAATATTGAACCAAAATTCCTAGAGAGGTTTCAAGGTCTCATGAAAGAGATGTTCTCAAAATATGAGTCTTGGTTAAGAGAGAATGATCGCGATCTTATCCACAAACTCCCGCTACTTGCTCAATCTATGGCCACTCTTATTTCTCAAAAAATTGAGACTCAAATTAATGAGGTTCTTGTTATTGGTAAGATGACAGGCGGCTTCCATAACGACCTTTACAAAGAAGCGGATATACTCTTGTTATCGGATCGTGAGATTCCGATTAGTTTAAAGCTTTGTAAGAAGAATGCCTTTGTTAATACGAAAAGTGGTGGTGCAAAGAGTTTTATATCTAAATACTTTAAAGAGTTTGAAAAGGCGGCCCTTTTACAGGAAACCTTTAGTAATATTATTGATGATGGTTTTGAGAAAATGGGGCAAGATCTCTATGCCATGCATGGGCTTGAGTTCTGTGGTCGATTTGATTCTATGTGGACTCGTCCAGATCTGCCTGGTGAGCTCAATGAGGAAGAGTCAAAGCGTTTGCATCAATTTTATAGAAGTCTTAATTTTCATCTCTATAGTATTTTAAAGGAGCTCTTTGAGGAGTCTCCAAAAATCTTTGTCCAATGCCTAATGCCACTAATAGGGCAAGGCGACCACCGTGTTATGCAAGGAATTTGCTTTCATAAGGATGTGACAAAGGGGGGAGTGAAGTCCCGTTATGAATTAGATAAGGTCCTCTTTAAGTCATTTGAAGAATATTGTGAGAGTATTGAATTTCTTCCATTCAATGAAAATATCTCTTCTTTTGAGATTCAAATGGGTGAAGATAAGCTCCAAATCAGAATTAAGCCGATGAATAAATTTACAACGGCTTCTTATAAAATTAATTGTTCAATAAGGTATGGTGAATAATGTTTGATATTATTCTTTGTCAAAGAGATTATAACGAAATCAAAGCGCTAAAGAGTGAGCTCTTTGAAGTTCAGCAGTGGCAATCAGATCAGCAGCTTAAAGATCTTATTGCCCAAAAAAAGAAGATTCTTCTTATAACTGACAAGTGCGAAATTAGGCCTGATCTTTTTAATCTCTATCACATGCCTCTAGAAACAAATTGCATGTTTCATCACTATTGTGAGGAAGTTGTTGATGGGGATGGTTTTTTTCCTGGGGTTCAAGATCTCATCCTATGTAAGGACTTCTATCGCGATAGTGGAATCTTCTTGGTGGTTAACGGCGATTTTGGGGCCTTGCCAACTTTTGAGAAGAAAGTTATGCCAACAGTTGCTGACTATATAAGCTTTGACCAGTATCAAAGAGCTATTTTCTTAGATCGTGATGGTATCATAAATATTGATCATAGTTATGTTCATAAGATTGATGATCTTGAGTTTGTATCGGGAATAAAAGATTTTCTTTCGTGTTCTCAAGCACAGAGTTTCCAAAAGTTTATCGTCACTAATCAATCTGGTGTGGCCCGTGGGAAGTTCTCTCTTGAAGATGTACGCCTCTTTAACGATGAGATTAAACGCCAACTCGCAGAAGTTGGAGTAGAGATCAAAGCAGTCGAAGTTGCGCCCTATCATTTTGAAAAAGGTGTTGGTGACTTTAAATGGCATTCTCTAACACGTAAACCATACCCTGGTATGGTTTTAAAAATTACTCATCAATTCCCTGTCGATATAAAGAACTCTTGGATGATTGGTGATAAGCCTAGTGACCATTTAGAGTTGGATTCTCTTAACTATGTTCACTTGAGAGGGAATTACGATCTTGCATTGGCAAAATCTCCAATTGCAGAAGATTTTGATCAGTTAAAAAAACATAGTATTTTGTTCTTGTATTTTTCGCATTCAGGCCTGACAGAATTTTAGAAACTTTTCATCCAGGGATTGGATATAATTTTGAAGGGAGTCAAAATGAAGTTGCTTTTACTATTTTAGCACTATTCTTTATTTCATTTGCTTTTCATTCACAAGCTCGTGAGCTTACGATTAGAGAGAAAACAGTTCTCTTAAATTTCGATAAGACGATAAAAGTCAAAAACTAACGCAGAAACTCATATTGTGGTTAATGAATTACCACTATCTCAATATCTAAGTTATAAGGTTCTTAAAAATTCTTGTCGCCCAGTTTTTTCTGAGCTTCAAAAGATTGAGCATGGAACTGAAGAGCTTAAAGATCGTTCTCAAAAACTATCAAAATTGATGAATGTATGTTCTCAAGGCGTTATTGGTCTGACTAATCTTTATATCGAGCAGCGTTAAGCAATTGTTAAATGATTAAGTTTATGGCACAATCGGCTTCTAATAGGAGTTATGTGCTATGAGTCAGAAAGTTCGTGTTCTAATTGCTGATACCTTTGATCCTTGGTTCAATCTTGCGACTGAAGATTGGATCTTTAGAGATATGGACCCCAATATTAAAGTTCTCTTTCTTTGGAGAAACTCTGATACCGTTGTTATTGGTCGCTTCCAAAACCCTTGGACAGAGTGTAATACGGCAAAAATGGATGAGGATGATGTAAAATTAGCTCGTCGTCAAAGCGGTGGTGGGGCCGTCTTCCATGATCTAGGAAATACAAACTTTACCTTTATGTCTGGTAAAGAGACATATGATAAGACTGAAAATCATGAAATTATTAATCGCGCGCTTGCTCATTTTGGAGTGAAGTCCTACGCTTCGGGCCGCAATGATATCTGTGTTGATATGGAAGATGGGCCGAGAAAAATTTCGGGAAGTGCCTTTAAAGAAACAAAAGATAGGGCCTTTCATCATGGAACACTACTCATTAATGCAAATCTTTCGAGACTCGCAAATTATCTCAACCCAGATAAGAAGAAACTTGTCTCTAAAGGGGTTCAGTCAGTACGCTCGCGTGTTGCCAATTTAACAGAATTTAATTCAGATATTTCTCACGATGCTCTTTGTGATCAGATTATTAAGCAATTTCTCAATTTCTATGATGCTGACTGTGAGATCGAATATCTTGATTACGATTATCTCAAAACAGTTCCAGAACTTAATGAATACTATTATAAACTTAAGGATTGGAAATGGCGCTTTGGAGAAACACCAAAGTTTACTCATAAGCTAGAAGAGCGTTTCTCTTGGGGTGGAGTTGAAGTTCACATTGATTCACATAAGGGGCTTATTAAAGATGCTAAGATTTTCTCGGATAGTCTTCATCCAGAGATGATTGAAACTCTTTGTACGCAACTTGTTGGTAAGGAATATAATTCTCAAGGTATTGCTATGGCCTGTGCGGCAAGTGCTGTTGAATTGCCGATGATAGAGGATTATATTCGCGAGTTTTCGGATTGGCTAGGTAAGGCAATTAGCTAATAAAAACTGCGTACTATTAAATAGATACCTCTTTTAAATATTTCAGTATCTTGCATATGGCAGTTATGATTTATAACTGCCCAAATTCTACCTGCAATTCCTCCACTAAAAACAAGTTTGCAACATTCACGAAGAGAGTCGACATGTTGCAAGCGCATATCGATATCTTTATTTGTTTTTATAATCTGGATTATCTGGGTGGTCTGAACCCCACGTAAAGGGATCAGTTTAATTTGATCTTACTGAAGCCGCTAATTGTTTTTTCTAAAACCATGATTCGATTAAGGAGAGATTTAAATTGTGCTTCTCTTTTAGCTTGCGAGTCCTTCTTTAGTTTTTCAATTTCATCCTTGATATCAATCATATCCTGAGTATGTTCTTGAGAAAGGGTACGCCTTACTTGTGCAATTTCTTCTCTAATTTTTTTGAGTACGGCCTCCATGTCATGAGAAGATTTCTTATTCTCAAGAGTCGTCAGACGCTTTTCAATACCTGAAAATTTCTTTGTGACATTTTCACCGTAATCTTTAGAAAATTGTGTCAGATAGTTCTCTAGTTGCTTGAGCCTATTTTGTTTTCCAACACCTTTTGTTGGATCTTGAGCAAAAGGCTCCAGTGAGTAGCTGTTCAATGTCATTAATGCGCATAGTAATATCTTGTTCATAGTTTAATGATAAGAGATGTCAGTATTTTATTCAATTATTAATGTCCCCGTTGATAGGCAACAGCAGATTTGTATCATATAATTTCGCCACACGGAGGGATCATGAGTGCAAAAGTAGCTCGTTATGAATACTGGTGGGAATATATCAGCGCCAGAAAACCTATCTACCTAGTTGGGGTACTCACCGTTGTTGTCTGTAATATTTCACAAGTCTATTTCGCCAGGGCCATGGGCCATGTGGTCGACTTCTTCAGCGATAACAAAATACCTGCTTGGTTAGTTCAAGAATCTAAAACTGATACTTTTATTTTCCTATTTATCACAATTCTATTGGCCAAGGTTTTTCTCACTCTTGGTCGAGTGGGTTGGCGTTTAACTTTGGGAAGGCAGACTCACTTCGCTGCAGGACAGATGAAAGAGAGAATTTGGGAAAATGCCAAGTACTTTTCTTCAGAAGATCTTATTGAAAAGTACCCTAAAGGTGTTTTAATGAACGCCGCCAATAGTGATGTGAATCAGGCCCGTTTTATTTTTGGTTTTACCCTAATTGGTCTTATTGATGTGATCTTTCTCGGTATCTTCACTCTTGTGGCCATGTTTCAGATAAGTTTTAGCCTTACCATGGCCTCTCTTTTAATGTTGAGTTTTACTCCTTTGGCAATTAAGAAGCTCTCTAAACTAGAGGCCCAAAGATATGAGACCTCACAAGAGTATCTCTCTTCTTTTAACGATCTTAGTTCACAGGCCGTTGGGACTGTAAAATTACAGAAATTAGGACAGACTGCAAAGTTTTGGTTTCGTAGACTGTATAAGAGCGCTGAGGACTTTCGTCAAAAAAGACTTTTAGCTCAGCATACATCTTTGAAATATATTCCCTACGTTGGGATGACTTCAATTCTCTCTTATGTGGTTCTCTTCTCTCTTGGTGTTTACCTTAATATTCAAGGAGAGCTTTCGGTTGGAGAATTTGTGGCCATGCAAGGTCTTATCTTCTTACTACAAGATCCTCTTGTAGAACTTGGTTATATTATCAGTGAATGGCGAAAATCTGGAACCAGCCTAGAAAGACTTGAACAAATCTATAAGAACCCTAAGGAAGATTATCTCTTACAAGAAAAGGGGGATGGTGTTCAGGGACAGAGTGTTTTTAGTGTTCGTGATCTAAACTTTTCATATGGAAGTAATCAGATCCTTAAAGATATTGATCTTGAGGTTAATCTTGGGGATAGAATTGGAATAACGGGACAAATCGGTACAGGTAAATCAACTCTACTCAATATCCTTTGTGGTTTGGAGAGAAAGTATACGGGAGATGTGAAATTCTTTAGTAAGGATTTCTCTCACTATAGTCATGATGTTTTGCGAAGAACAATTACTTGTGTTCACCAAAAACCTTTTCTCTTTGCCGATAGTATTCGTGCCAATGTGGCCATGGATAAAGAACTCTCAGATGAGAAGATTTGGTATTATCTTGAGCTTGCGGGACTCGGTCCTGACGTTCTTGATTTTGATGAGGGTTTAAATACTCAGTTAGGGGAGTGGGGAATAAATCTCTCTGGTGGTCAGAAACAGCGTCTAACCTTAGCAAGGGCCCTCGCGAGAGAGCCGCAGGTTCTACTCTTAGACGACGGTCTATCGGCCGTTGATACAGTAACTGAGGAAAAGATTTTAAATAATTTAAATAAGAAACTAAGTAAGACGACAATTATTTGGGTGGCCCATAGAAAGTCGACTTTAAAATATTGCGATCGAATAATCGATTTGGATGTACCATGTCAGGAAAAAACTATCTTGCAGTAGACGACCAAGATGAAAGTGTCGTTAACAAGAAACAATATGCAGAGTGGAGATCTTTTCTCTTTCTCTTTCAATTCACGAAGGGGCATAGACTCGTTATAGGCGTGGCCCTATTTTCGCTTCTTCTCTATTCTGTCATGGCCATGATTTCTGGTCATGCGATAGGAACTCTTGTTGGAGAGGGACTTGCTAAGAAGAATTGGGAACTCACTAAGAAATGGTCCGTGATTGTATTAGCGGCCGAGCTACTGGCCCTGTCACTACATTATTATGGAAGGAAGCTTCTTACGACGAAGGCGAGTTTCGTCATTTTAAAAATTAGAGAAACTCTCTTTAAGAAACTCTCTTCACTTCCAATGTCTTTCTTTGATCGCTGGCCTCAGGGACGTGTTGTGACGAGAATGACTCACGATGTAGAAGGTGTGGAAGCCTTTTTTACCGCTTCTCTTGGTCGTATGCTCAATGCCTTCTTCTTGGCCATTGCCGCTGCTACGGCCATGCTAAGTAATAATGCCGGGCTTGGATTGATTCTTATTTTTTCTATGCTCCCTGCCTTAGCGGTCATACTTCTTACTAGGAATAAAGTTAATATTATCAATAGAAGAATGAGTAAACTTTCTTCTAGTATAAATTCTAAGCTCAGTGAGTATATTGATGGGCTCTATGTTATTCGTGCCTTCGGACTCGAGCAGTGGAGTGAGAGAATCTTTAAAAAGAAGGTCCAAGATCATGTTGAGACGACTTTAGAGGCAAATCTTCTCTATGCTTGGTCTAGACCTCTGGTTTCTTTTCTTTGTACGTTGCCGATTATCTTACTTGTTTGGTTCGGTGGAGTTAAAGTTATGGAGGGGACAATTACCCTGGCCGTCTTTGTTGCTTTCACACGTTATACTGAGCGATTCTTTGGTCCGGTGATGATGCTCTTTAGGGAGATTCACGTGATTCTTCAGGCCTTCACATCGGCCCAAAGAGTGGCCAATTTTCTTAAAGAGGATAGCGAGAGTGATCTCTTTTTAAAGGGAGAGGTATTTGAAGGAAAGACAATTACAGGTGAGATCGTCTTTGATCAAGTTTGGATGGGTTATAATAAAGACTCTTGGTCTCTAAAAGATGTCAGCTTTAAGATCAATCCTGGTGAAAAAATTGGTATTGTTGGAACGACTGGTAGTGGAAAGACGACAACTATATCTATTCTTTCAAGACTCTATGACTTTCAAAAAGGTGATATCCGCATTGATGGACAATCAATTAAGAATTGGGAACTTCTCAATCTCAGAGATCAGATCGGCCTGGTTTCTCAGGATGTTATTATCTTCCAAGGAAGTCTTAGAGATAACCTCACTGTAGATCCTAGTATTAGTGATGAAGAAATAATGAAGGTTGCAAAAATTACGGGCCTTTCTCGTGTTATGAAAAAGAGTGGTCTAACACTTGGTGATGAAATCAAGGATGGTGGGGCCAATATGAGTGCAGGTGAAAAGCAGGTCGTATCTTTAACAAGAACTTGTCTTCTTAACCCACATATTCTTATTCTTGATGAGGCAACTGCCCACGTTGATCCATTCTATGAGAAAATTCTTCATGATGGGGTTGAGAATGTTATGAAAGGAAAGACATCATTCATTATCGCTCACAGACTAGATACGATTAAAGAATGTGACCGAATTATGGTTTTCAATCAAGGATCACTTGTTGAGTTGGGAAGCCCAGATTCTCTAATGGAGAAAAAGGGTGTTTTCTATGATCTTACTCAGGCCCAAGCGGCACTATAAGTAGGGATTTAAACCCAGTTATGACATTGAACAGATGTCTAAAATCTGTTCATAGCAACAAAAGCTCCTTAGGCCCTAGTCGGGCCAAGGGCTCGTTTTTCCAGGGGCTTATCCTTGCTACGATCTTCAGTATCTTGGTACTTAAATTGCAAAGTTAAGTACTATGTCTTTAATATTAAAAGTTCTACTATTCTTAGGGCTATTCACAGGAGCAAATGGCCTTGCCGCAGAATTCTCCTATGTCATTGGAGGATTAACTCCCCATATTGTTAAACCAGAGGGAATTTATGCGAAGCCTCTTTGCAATGAAATCTCTCAGGGGAGTGGAGTTATTTATAATAGAGTTGATACCTATCGCTATAGCTATAAAGATTCTAAGTGGTCGAGTGGGGCCATTGTTGGTGAGAATTCTTATTGTGAACCCATATGGGGAGCTGCTCAAAGTTATCGCTTTTTTGATACCCCTCGTTTTGAAATGCAGGGAACTTTTGGATTCTATCATTTTGATGAAGAGGGCTTTGATTTTTCACAGGGAGCATACTTTTCTAAACTTGGTGATTTCTATTTTGTCCCTATCGTTGGTGTCGAGATGAATTTTACTCTCTATGATGGTAAGGATCTCAAGGTAAAATTAATGAATCTTATTACACCAGTTATTACTCACCATAGCCTTGGGTTTATTTTTACTATATAAGAAGGCCCCTTAATAAAGAGGCCCAGAACTTACTTATTTATTGTTAAGACTTTGCATTACTTTAAATGATTCAGGAGAGAGATACTCTTTGTATTCTTGCCAGATATTTCTCGCATCATCAATAGTCGAATCTTCAGCTAACTCATTTGATACTTCTTCAAAGACAGCATTTATCTCATCAATCTCACTATTATAGATTGTGATCTCTTTTTGCGATAATTTAAGTTTTGATGCTTGTTCAAGAGAAATCTTTTCGAAGCTAACTTCAGTACCTTCTTCATCTAAGAGAATAAGCCCTCCGATAATTCCAAGAGCAAAGATCGTAAGACATTCAAACTCGTGACAGATTCCTGTTTCTGCACCAACGAAGACTCCAGCATATCCCACTACTGGTGATGCTAGTCCGGCCAGTGCCATTGGAGCATTACCTGTTGCAACACCAACAATTGCATGAGACTTTGTGGCCGGGAGTAACCCAATCATAATTGTCAGTGTGATAACTTTTAAACTATTTAAGAATGAATTTCTCATTTAGACTCCTGTGCTAGCTTTTGCATAACGGCATATGTTTCAGGCGAAAGGAATTCTTTTGCCTCATCCCAAAGTTGTTGTGATTCTTCAACTGATGATTGAGCATCAAGTTGTGACTGTACTTCCGCAAAGATAATATTGGCCTCTTCTAGCTCACTATTATAGATCTGCGCATCGTTCTTATTTATTTCAAGTTTGGCCGCAACTTCATTTGTGATGGCCTTAAATTCAATTGATCCACTTTCTTCGTCAAGAAGAACAAGACCAAGCATTCCTCCAAGATAGAGTCCAACTGCTTGACCAAAGGCCACTGACATATCATCTCCGTTAGTCCCACCAATAATACCAAATGAAACAGCTCCAACTAGAGGTGAAGCAAGTCCTGCAATGGCAACTGAACCAGCGGCTCCGGCCCCTGTTAATGCCATAACTCCTGCGACAGCAGCATGGGCCTTGTGAATCGGTGCGATTAGGAACATAACCGTAAATACTGTAATGACTAATTTCTTCATTTTCTCTCTCCTGTTGTTCTGGAGAGTTTATAGGATGGGAGGGTTTCTATGACAACAGAATCAGTTGACGTATTTGTTTAAAACATGTCAATTGGGAGGGACATGCCCTCCCAAGTGCTTATAATCTTTGAAGAACTGCTTCTGTAAAGTCTGTTGTTCCCGATGTTCCACCGAGATCAGCAGTACATCTATCCTTCGTTTTGATGACATCAGCGATCGCATTTCTCAGCTTGTCGGCCTTGTCTGTCATATCGAGATGATCAAGCATGAGGGCCGCAGCGAGCATAAGAGATGATGGGTTTGCGATATTCTTGCCTGCAATATCTGGAGCTGAACCGTGGACGGCCTCAAATATTGCAACGTCATCACCAATATTTGCACCTGGTGCCATACCTAATCCACCGACAAGTCCCGCACAGAGATCAGAGATGATATCACCAAATAGGTTAGTCGTGACAATCATATCAAATTGATTTGGATTCATAACAAGTTGCATACAAGCATTGTCTACAATCATCTCTTTTGATTCGATATCTTTATTTTCCTCGGCCGCAAGCCTTGCTCTGTTTAAGAAAAGACCAGAAGTCGATTTAAGAATATTGGCCTTGTGAAAGGCGTGGATCTGCTTTCTTCCTTTCTTTCTCGCTAGGTCGTAGGCAAATTTTAGAACTCTATCAGAACCTTTCTTTGTGACAATTGATTTTGACTCTGCCACTTCCTCATCTTCTGATACTTGTTGACCCGCACCACAGTAGAGACCTTCTGTATTTTCTCTAATTGTGATGATGTCGATATTCTCATACCTGGCCTTTGTTCCTTCATAAGTCACAACGGGACGAACATTGGCGTAGAGATCAAACATTCTTCTTAACGTGACATTGATGGAAGTAAAACCGCCACCACTTGGAGTTGTCAGAGGTCCTTTAAGGGCAATTTTATTCTTTGAAATGAGATCAAGAGTTTCTTGAGGAAGAAGATCATTTCCTTTATCTAGTGAAGTAATACCTGCTTCAGCATACTCGTATTCAAAGTCACAACCTAGTTTATTGAGAACTTTAATTGTTGCTTCTGTTAAGCTTGGACCAATTCCATCACCTGGAATAACTGTGATTTTAGTTGCCATTTAAACTCCAATATATTTTTTATGAATAGAAAAATTTGAAGTTTTATCGGTAACATAGAAGAAGGGCTTAGGCAAAAAAAAGACCTCATTACTGAGGTCTTTAGTTTTATTTTATTTAATAGCGAGTAGTTCTACATCGAAGATGAGAGTTGCATTTGGTGTAATAGCAGGAGGTGCTCCTTGCTCACCATAAGCTAGGTTGGCAGGAATAAATAGTTGCCATTTAGATCCTGTTCCCATGAGTTGAAGGGCTTCTGTCCAACCAGCGATAACTCTATTTACTGGGAAAGTTGCAGGAGTTCCTCTTTGGTATGATGAATCGAAAACAGTTCCATCAATAAGTCTTCCTTCATAGTGTGCTTCAATTGTATCTTCTGCTGATGGTTTGTTTCCTTCACCTTCAGTTAAAACTCTATACTGAAGTCCACTTGGTAGAGTTTGAATTCCATCTTGAGCTTTATTTGATTCTAGAAATGCTTGTCCTTCTACTAAGTTTTTCTCAGCTTCAGCTTTTAACATTTCCATTTGCTTTTCTTGCATGAATGATTGAAATCCTGTCATGACTTGTTGGATTTCTTCTTGTCCCATTTCACTTGGCTCACCATTGAAGGCAGACTTTAGTGACGAACAGAATGTCTCAACATCTGCTTGAATTCCCTGATTCTTAAGGTCTGAACCAATTTGTTGACCAAGAATATAACTTACTTTTTTCCAATCGATACTCATAAATTCTCCTATTTTAATAAGAATTTATAACATTGGCAGAGGGCTCTTAAAATCACTGTGCGTCATGCTTTGATGGGAGGGAGCTTATTGCGAAGCATTTGCTCGTTATCTTTGAACCAAGAGTCAATATCCCATGAGTTTTGAAAGTATTCACTTTCACTCTCATCAAATGAAGGGGTGTGATTCATAATACGAAGAAATTCATCAGAGAAGTTCTCAATTGGTGCTTCTATAATATTTTGAGACTGAATACCCTCTCTTCCCAATGGGGTAGAGAGAACGAGCCCTTTAGAAAATATGGCCTCGACAATCTTTAGGCGAGTCCCGCTTCCATGCATGAGAGGGACCAAGTGAAGATAAGTCTTGGCAAAGAGATCTTTCATTTGTTCAAAACTTAGATTTTCCTTCAGTATGAAATTTGATCTTGCTACCATTTCTCTTACTTCTTGAGTGGGGTTTCTTCCTGCAATAACAAACTCAAAATTTCCTTGGTGGGCCGGTGTAATAGAACTATCAAATTCTCGGCATAGATATTCGACGGCCTTTATATTGGGAAAGTAATCAAGTGTTCCTACAAAGAGAATTGTTTTCTTCTCCTCTTGAGGGTAGGCCTGATAGTGATCCTTATTAATTAAGTTGGGAACAGTGATAATTTTAGATGATAGCTTTGGTCTCTTTGCTAAGAGGATACTTCTCTCTCTTTCACTACAAACCATCGTCAGATCACTTTGAGCAATTCTATCGAGTTCATACTCTTCAAAGCGTCTCTTGAAGCTTGATTCCTCTCTTCCGTAGAAGTTTTCGAACTCAAGATTGTAGAGCGTTGTATATAAGGAAGCTCTTTGGATCATCAAGCCAGTAGAATTGTCTTATATTATCAAGATGTATTATAGGAGTGTCTTTAATGACTAGATTCTTTCTTTTAAAGAGAATTCGAGTTTGTTTCCCATAATAGAGCGATTGGAGATAGGGAAGAAG
>NZ_AUNJ01000309.1 GCF_000447775.1 Bacteriovorax sp. DB6_IX | reverse complement strand
TGTTTCACTGCTCTCTTTGTCATATAGAAAGATCCTGAGAGATTAATATCAAGAACTCTATCCCAGTCTTCATCTGGCATCACAGGAGTGAGATTATCTTTTCTAATTCCTGAGTTATTAATTAAAATATCAATTTTTTCAAATGATTCTGCAAGTTCATTCCAAAAAGCTTCAACTTCTTGTGCATTAGAAACATCAAACTTTCTCAGATGAAGTCTTTCCCCTAACTCTCCAAGCTCAGACTTGAATTGATTTGCTGCCTCATCATTTGAAGCATAGGTCGCAACAACTTGTGCTCCATTTTTTAAGAAGGCCTCTGTAATACCTTTACCGATTCCTCTCGTTCCACCTGTGACTACAGCTACTTGATTATCAAAATTAAACATGTTGTACCTCAGCATCCTTTGTCGCTTGATTATTATTTTTACTATCTAAATAAGTATTGAGGTCGTGGGCCTGAATCACACCATAGTTCGCAGCTCCAAGCCATCCAGACATAATGATTCCAACTGAACCACTATGATAGAGACCTTCAATCTCTTTAGTTAAATCTTTTGAAACCTCAAGACCCTCAAACTTTGTACCGAAGCTTGAGCCGAAATGGTGATGAGTATATTTTTCTATTGTAAGAGGTGTTGAAGCATTAACATGCTCTATCTTATCTCTCACACCACCTGGGATAAGTTTATCTACTGTTGAGATGGCCTTTTCAATAAGAAAATCCTTTCTCTTTTCATATTCTTCTTTTGTCAGATTGGCCCAATCTTCATAACGGGCATTCATCGAAGAAACGATGGCATACTTCTGTGGAAGATGTGGTCGCATATCTGGATAATAGATTGAGAAAGTTTGACTATGGGCCTGTGGCGATAGAAGAAGTTCCGTATCAAATTTCTCCGAATCAGAATAGAAAATAAGCTCACCAACATTTGGAATGGACTCACCTTCTTTTAGACCCATAAAGACCTGACAACTCGAAGTATTAATTCGAACGGCACGGGCCTTCTCTATAAAAGCAGGAGAGAGTTTATCCTCTCCTACCATTTTAAAAATTGTATTATGCAGTGATGAATTAGAAATAACAGTCTTTGCTTGAATATGGTCTTCTCCAACACGAACACCAGAGACAACGCCTGATTCAGTTGTAATCTCATCAACAAATGTATGCAGCTTTATATCAACACCATTTGCCAGCAACTCATCTCTCATCATACCGATAAGCATATCTGTCCCACCACGGAAGATATAGGCCCCTTTGTTCATGAAGTTTGAAAATACAATCCCAAAAGTAATCGCCTCATCCTCTAGAGTAGAACCATTGGCATAGGCCATTGGCTCAAGAAGAAATCTCACAACATCATTTCGACCAGGAAAATATCTTTCAAAAAGATCGGCATTCTTTAATGTACTATCATCATAGAAATTCATTTCTCTAAGCTCTTTAAAAAAGCCCGTTACCTCTTCTTCTGTCAGGTTGAATTTCTCAACAAGAATTCTAATATAGTCTTCTTTAGTAAAGTCAGTAGAAATATCGAACTGAGGATTGATAAAGCGAATTTTATCAACACGCTCAATTTTATCCGCAATTTCTTTTGACCAGTGACGACGACAAGTTTTCACCATTCCAACCGGGAATCCATGTAAAGAAATATCAAAGATATGTTTTTCACCATCTTTGGCATTTCTTCTAAACCAAGTCGCAAACCCACCGAGTTTATTATGGGCCTCAAGAAGTAAAACGCTACGTCCATCTTTTGCTAATTTATTAGCAGCAGTCATTCCCGCAAGACCTGATCCGATAACAATAACATCATAAGATTTAGTAATCTTATCCTTTCTCTTTAAAAGCATAACTTTCCTATTTATTTATAATTCAATATGGTAAATCGCCTCAACACGCTCACCACTTTCTCTATTTAAAGTATTGGCATTAAAAACAACTTCATTACGATTATTGATATCCACTCCACCAATAAAAGTAAGTGCTCTTCGCTTCTCAATAATAAAGTGTCCCGTTGCTAATTCAACACTATCACCCTCAACGACCAGATCACGCCAAGCGTGAGTTTGTTGGTCATAGGCCGCAATAACTTGCTTACCAGTATTATTGACACCTCTAAGAACGATAGATCCGAGATCATTGATCCCCGGTGAGAACCAATCCATACGACTCATCTCAACACCTTCAGTAAGAACGCGCTTAAGTTGACCGTTGAAATAATGAAAGAGAGTTCTTCCTTTATCAGTTTGAGTCCAAAAGGCCACACTTCCATTTGCAGAAACTTCATACATATTTTCAATCGACTTAATTGTCGAAGATGGCATAGCATCTCTATCTTGGGCGACAAGTGTTCTTCGACCAGTCTTAGTATTCACAAGCCACAGTTTATCAGGTCTTTGTTCAGAGAAGTCCCCTTGTTTTCCATACCTAATTTTAATAAGGAGATAATCTCCTGCTTGGCGTGGTGAGAAAACATATGAAATCCCATCTTGAGCCTCAGTGAATAAGGGTGTCTTAGTTAGAACAGTCTCATTCATATTCATTTGAATAATTGTTCTCGGTCCACCTTCTAAGATCATGCGAAAAGAGAGCATTCCGCTAGCACTTAAATAAGGATGAGAAAGAGCAAAAATTTCATCATCCCAAGCAAAAGGTATCTCGGCCTGATTCGTCACATAATTCAAATCATAGAGCGCTACAGTTTTACCCGTATCATGAGCAGAGATCATCATATGACCATTTTGTGCAAAAGAGACATCACTAGTAAATTCATTCTGTGGCATAACCCATGAAAGTCTCACTTGCTTAGCATCATGATCTTTGACAAAGATAAGTTGAGCTAACTCATCATATTTTGCGGCCAGAACAGGAAAGGCAATATCACCTTGATCATTAATTTTAGGAGTAACATTTGTGAGGTAACTCACCTCTGGGAGATTGTGTCCGGTTGCGCCAGTAGCTGCAATTAGACTTAGGCCTTTGGCCTGGATTGATACGCTTAATAAGAGCGTAATTAAGAATGTAGAAATTCGCATAACACCGTCCTTTTTGATGATTTAATTGCAACTCTAATCGATTCCATTCGCACCATATTCTACATATTTGCTCAGGTAACGTCACCCTATATCGCCCTCAAGTTAACTAAAATCAAGCTTGCGCTCCACGTCAAACGTACCACTACTAAACTGATACCCATAAATGGGGTTGAATCCTACTCATCTCCATAAAATCATTTAAGAAAGACATCCAATTCTTCAGCTGTTCAAAACAATGGCCAATAAGGTTCTAATTTTAAAGATCTAGACTCTTCTCACAACCCCATTTCTGTGTAGCAGTTTAAATTGAGATCTTGTTCTGAAACATTTTCTAAATTGGAACGGCCCATCATAGATATTTTGAGTACTTAGAAAATAAAATATTGGCACGAAAACTGCTTAATAAAGAAGTAAGAATGATGACATAAGTCATCATCAATTTTTTGATTTCCCCATCCATGCCACTCAACTTGAGTGGCATTTTTTTTGACCAAAAAAAAGCACCGTCTAACGGTGCTTAAAAGAGATTTAGAATCGTGGTCTTACCGGGTCAGTCCAACCAGGGTTGAAGCCAGGTAAATCAAGCGGCATTTTTGACGGCAATTCAATTTCTATTTCTGGAATATCGTACTCCATAGAACCCTGATAAAAGAGCTCATGCTCATACATTTCGCCATCAGTAGTTATATCTTCAAGAAGAGAAAGATTCTGATTAAATTTTTCAACGAGCTCTGAATCAGGTGCGAGATTCTTAATAAGATGAGTATAGAAGCCGACAATTCTTTCATTATAAATTGATTGGAATTGCTCCTTAAGAAAAGAGTTTCTCTCCAGGATTTTTTGCAATTCAAGTTTCGCCTCATCACCAAGGTGTCCCTTATTGACGACAATCTGACATTTTTCTCCTTTGGTATGCTTATAAAAAGTCTTTCCAAGCAAACGCTCAGAGCGACAATTTCTTTTGATATCGCTATAGCTCTTAATCTCAAAAGCTGCCATAACCTCGGAAATATTTGTCGTAGGCTCTGAATAGAAATCTAGAATATTCAAATCTTCACAACGCTTTGATTCGTGAATCCTATAAAGATAAGAGGCACTCTCACAGCGACTCGACCAAAAGTCATCGATCTCAGCAATAAATTCATCCTGTAATCGAATAAGATTCTCCAAATCTCTTTTGGAATCATCAAAGAGCTCTTCTTCAGTCTTAGTCGCAAGTTCGACTTGATAGTCATAGGCCCAGTTCTCATTGCTCTCGTTCTGCTCAAAGTAAAGATGTGCCAGTTCACTTTCGTAACTATCGGCCTGTCGCTGAAAAATATTTTGATAAATTCTATTTGTCGTTAATTGATAGAACATCTTCTTTTCTTCTTCACTCATTTCAAATTGAGGATAAACAAAGCGATTATCACGACTGGTAAAAAGCTCCTGCAGTGCCATCTGTCTCATAAATGCTTCGAGTCTCATGGCCCTGACACGCATTGTCCTATGAAGATAAGAATTTAGACGAAAGATACTCTTACCGCATGGAAGAGAATCATACTGAACTTGATTCATAAAGTTTCTTAAATAAGCTAAGTTAGTATCATTGATAAGTGTTAAATCAGAATCGGGCCCTAGACTGTAGAGACTGAAGTGATTGAGGGTTGTTTTCTGAGTTTTAATGATACCAAAGAAGTTTGCAGAACAGATCCTATTTTCAGCAAAATCGCGCTTGGGTTTTGGACCATTAAAAATATGCTGACCTTGCGCCTTGGCCTGAACTAAGTATTCATCATGACCCAAATTAAATTCATGTCCCAATTTCTTATAGGGAAAACTAAGCTCTAATATCGTCTCGTCAATTTCGACAACTTCTTGTTGAGCAAAACAAGATTGAGAAAGAGGGCCTAGAAAACTAAGCAAACTTAAAAAGACCAATTTCGAGACACCCTTTAATGAATTATTTTTACGAGTCATATGATTTCCTCCTTCTAGACATCAGCTAAATAAGAGCAAGACCCATACCAATATTCTTCTGACGTATGACATTTTTAAATAACTGAAATTCTGCTTCATAGCGTGTTTCTCGTTTCAAAGCAGGATTCCACTTTTGAAATGGTTTCAATTTAGGAACGCTAAAAACAACATAATATTAAGTACTTGGCCCTAGATTTTTTTGGCACAGGCCCTGCACATATGAGCACGAAGCAATAAACCAATAGAAAGGAGATAGGATGAAAAAACAATTACTCGTTACGACAATGCTTCTCTCACACTTAAGTTCAATGGCCGCAGGAGGATTTGCAGAGGCCAGATGTGCAGCGTGGGGAGATAATCTTAACCAACCACAAGCTAAGGAAAGAATGAAGTGGGCCATGACATGTGACCCGGCCAATAGAAGACTGCTCTATACATATAGAACTTATACAGCACCTGATGGCTCAAAACGACCGGCCTATCCAATTTATGGACTACCAAATGAAGACTTTACTAAAGATCCCTCGAATCCTTTGAAGTGGTATCCACCAAAGAGCGCAAATGCAGACTGTTATATCCCTGAGGGATACGACATCATCGGATTTTGTGCTTCTGGATGTTACACAGCTGATCAACTTATTCAAACAGGTAATGGTGAATACAAAATCGCCAATATGCTAAATAACAAGATGAAGTCTGTCACAACATTAGATAAAGACTCATCTCTAAGTGATCTAAGAACAAAAGAAGGCGAAGTACTCTCTTACATGAAATCTATTGTAGATGGAGAGCATAGAATTATTATCATTGAAACTGAATCTGGAAAGAGACTTGAAGTGACAGAGGAACACCCTCTAGTACTCGCTTCTGGACATTACGCCGATGCAAATCAATTAAAAGTAGGTTCAAAACTTCTTAGTGAATTGGGAGAAGTTGAAGTCATCACGAAGTTATCTGAGAAACAATATCACGGAAAAGTCTTCAACCTAAGAACAAAGGGAAGTGCTGAAACAGATCGCGTTATTGTCGCTGGAGGATTACTCAATGGTGATCTTACTGTCCAACAAAGAACAACAAATAGAGCGAATCAACACTTACTAAGAACAAAATTAGTAAGAGGTGAGCTACTTAAATAAAAAGGCCTCTTCGGAGGCTTTTATAACTTTAATTTCATGATGGGGAAAAATATGAAATATCGAAACTTACTGGGATTAATATCATTATCATTACTACTTAGCTGTGGTGCCAATAGTGAAGAATATAGTGGTAACTCAAACGCAAACCGAGCTTATGAAGACAATCTTCAAGAAGAAGAGTTCTTATGTCTTCCAGGAGAAGATTGTTTAGTCGCGGCCTGTGATTTTGTTGGTGGTGAGATCACAAAAAATGGTTGCGAATGTCCAGAGCAACAGGTCTTTATCTACGAAAGTCAACCAGCATGTCATGATGTCTATATTTCAACATCTATAGATCGTCGAGTAAAGGAAGATCATGAAATGATCTCACATACAATCTACGCTGATGAAAACCTTTATGAAACTAATGTTTATAATTATGCGCCAAAGAATGATATCCCTCAATACAACGCCAACTTCCCAAGTTTTGTGGCGCCAAACTTCTATCAAGTCCACTTATTAGACAAAGAGCAAGAAATCTCAGAAAAATTCGTTAATCTGGCCATTAGAGAACCAAATATTTTTTTAAACTCAACTATGGGAGATCTCTCTCCTATCCATCATGTTAGATTAACTGAAGGTGAACTTTCGAAAGACTTTGAATACTATAACGAAACAAAGAAATTAGAAAATATTGAACTAACAAAGACAGAGAGTTTAACACAAGAAGGATGTCTTGGTTACTGTAAGAAGTCTCTCACAAGGACGGCTCATCAAAAGGAATTTAAGAGAATAAGAGAATACTTTAAAGGTGTTCTGGCCTTTGACTACCTCACAATTAAAGACAAGGGATCAACGATCATTGATTACAAGGTCGACTTCCTAGCAAGAACTATCCTAAAAATATCAAATGGCCAGCGAGAGTCAAAGACTTTGGAGTATACTCTCATGGGTCTAGATCTTAAAAATAGTAAGTCCCTAATAAAGAAGATCACTCCAAAAAATTTGGCTTTTTCACAGGAGAACCTAAGACGCAACTATGGTTATGGAAATGTGGTACTTTGTGACAATGGTATCGCACCTGAGCTTACAAGCGTGAATCCAAATGCCAAGATAGTAAAAGGATCATCTCAGGACTCATTCTACGGTTGGTTAAATAAAACAACTGACCAGTCACAATACTACTCAGGTCTAGTGAATCTCAATCAATACGGAACAGGTTTTTCAAGAGCTGCAAAGCATACAGAATCAGTCTATAAGTACATGAGAGATGTTAATATTGCACCAATCTCAATTGGAAGCTGCCTTGGTAACTTTGAGAGTTGGGCAGCGAATGTCCTAATGAATAACTTTAAAGTAATCAACTACGCCTACTATGATACCTATGATGCCAAATCTTGTATGGCCCATCATCAATGGTCAAAAATTAAAAGAACACCCGAATCAAAGAAAATGTTATGGGTCTTTAGTGCTGGAAATGACAAATCATATATTGACCCGAAAAAGGCTGCAATCTGTCCACAGAATATTGCAACAAAGAATGTAAATACAATCATTGTTGGAAGTGATCCAAAGTTTGGCGGTGTGACGAATAAAGGTAAGAACTATGTTGATCTCTTTATTGATGCTCCAACAACATCTCAGGCCTCGGCAGTTGTGAGCTCTAATGCAGCAAATATCTTAAAGAGATACCCTGCCCTATCTATTGAAGATGTCAAACGTGCCATTTTGGCATCCGTAAAAGATAGAGGTTTAAGTTCAAGAACAGGTGGATTTCTAGATAGAGAAAAAGCATTTAAAGCGGCAAAGATCATTAACAAAGACAGAAGTATTAACAATTTTGAATTGCTAGAAAAAGTTCATTGCAAGACATTCTTACCATGTTCAGTAGATAAGTCTTGGCTAAAGAGATTTCAATAAGGAGTTTATATGAAAAATAAATTACTACTCTCAACAATCCTATGTGCAGTTGCGGTGATCATAATGAACGCAGATGTAAAAAAAGAAAATAAAACGATCAAGATTGAGGAAACTGAAACACAGGTTATTACAGAGAAAGATAATCATCGAGTTCCACGTCTTGTGAAAAAGAAAGAAAAAATAGCGAAGCAAGAGAGGATCATAAAAAAAGTTCTCGAAAGAGACCAAAAGAGACTCATTGCTAAACAAGACATAAGAAATAAGGCCATTTTAACTCAAGAAGAAAGGCAAGAGTTAGAAGACTATCTTACCAACCCTAAGAATATCAGGCTGGCCTATAAGGTTCTTACAGCAAAGAATTTTGAAGATTTTGACAAAACACTTAACACGAGAATTGATGCGACAAACTTCTTAATGGAAGGGCTTTCAAAAACTGATATGAATAGAGAGACTATTTTCAAAACAGTTGAGCAATTTCTTTTAAATGATATTGAAGAGAGTGTTTCAAATATAGACGAAAGAAGGGTCATTATCGGTGACAAGGTAGATCTCTACTATAGCTACCTTAAGTATGCGCCAGAGAGAATTGAGACTTTCAAATCCCACTATATGGGCGAGAGACTCAAGAAAATTATCAAGTACGTAGAAATCAATGTAAAAAGAAGCGAAAGCTAGGGAGATAGAGATGAAAAGATTTTTATTATCACTTTCATTACTAATGTCGCCAGTTATGGCAAAAGAATATGAGTTAATTTCAAATGAAAAGTTATCTGCTGAGATTGGAGCAGGCTATAATTCAGAAACTGAACTCTTTGCGGGAACATGTGTGACAGGGCAAGTGGCCTATGTTGGAAAACAGGAATCAAACCTTGATTTCTCACAGAGCATCAGTCAGAAACAACTCACTAAAGAGCTTGGAATTGCAGCAGGAGGTAGGGCCAGAATGGGGGCAATCACCTACTCGGCCTCAGCAAAGTTTGCAAAGAAATCAAAGAGTAATTCTTTTTCAATCGCCTCAATTTATACGGGGAATTATTCCTTTAAGCAAAGAAAGCTCATTAATCCCCAATTAAATACTCTGGGACAAAAGTTATCACAACATCCAGAGCGCTTTCAATTTACTTGTGGTGATAGTTTTGCCTTTAAGCAGAGTTTAGGTGCAAAGATTTTCTTTAGTATTCGAATTGATTTCACGAGTCAACAGGCCAAACAAGCATTTGAAGCAAACTTCAGCATGAGTGGACCGATGGCAAGTGCCTCAGCATCTTTAAGAAAGGCCAAGAATACATTTTCAAAAGATACGAAAGTCACTGTCTCGGCCCTACAAATTGGTGGTGATGTTTCTAAAATCTCAGATATCTTCTACCCAAATGCTGGTGAAGTTAGTGGGCCAAAGGACTTCATTCAATGTACTTTTGGAGATCTGACAAAATGTGAGAATGTACTTGAAAATGCGATTAAGTATGCTACTGACACTAAGGTAGGATTCCCATCACAAATTGCACCAGAGGCAGAGATTAACTCTCCAACAGGTCCGGCGGTTTTAAAGACTTATGCTCACTCATATAAGTACATGGGTGAATATATAGCTTTTTCACCGGCCTTAACAAGAACCATTAAAAAGACGAGACAGGCCATGAATGAGCTCTTTGAACAAGTTTATGATCAGTACAATACAGCTGAAACAATTATCAATAGAGGGATTGTGCGTCTTAGTCAAAAGCAGAAGGATCACTTTATAGCAATGGAAAGTAAACTCTACCAACAAATGAGTGATTATGCCCTCGCGATTGAAGAGTGCTACGATGCTCCACTTGCCTGTAAAGAAATTTATCAAGAATTTAAACTTGGTGTTGAAGGTGGAATCGAGCTCTATGCGAGTAAAGATTTTGAAGTTGAAAAAGAGAACTTTGCCCAGTGGTGTGACTTCTCACAATCAGCTTTTTCTCTAGAAGAAACAAGAACATCTGTGGAGAAACTCGTTTCAACTGCTAAGGAGATTGATCCAGACAGATTTGCTCCAGCAGGACAGGATTTAAGTATAGATACATGCGGTATCGCTATGGATATTCTAAAAACTCAGTCAAAACTTGATCTTTCAGATTCTAAGCTTAGCGACCTAAGACCACTTAGTACACTGGCATCACTCGAGTCACTAAACTTAAGTGGAAATGAAATTAAAGATATTTCACCTTTAAAGGAGTTAAATAACTTAGTCGTCCTTAAATTAAATGAGAATAAAATCTCTGATATTTCGGCCTTATCGAAACTCTATGCTTTGAATCAGTTAGAACTCTCAGATAATTATATCTCGGATACCACAGAGCTAAGTAAACTCTCATCTGTGACATATCTTGATTTAAGAAATAATGCTCTTAATATCGAATGTCCTTATAGCGAAACTTCAATTTGTGTCATTGCTGACTATAGATATAATAATGAATTTATCCCACTAGAAACATCGCGTATGCCATCTCGTTGGGGACACCGAACGACAAGACTTGAAAATGGAGATCTTGTTGTGACAGGAGGAACAGAAAAGAATCAAAATGCGATTAGTATACTTTCTAACTATGATACGTCATTTGTTAAAACTGATGCCGCAATTATGGCAAGATCATTTCATACAGCGACAGCACTTTCTGCTGACGAAATTCTTATCACTGGTGGTTGGGGAGCAAATAGAAGTGCTCAACTCTACAACCACCACACGAAAGAAGTTTACAATATGGCCCAACTAACAAGTCCTAGAGTAGACCACAGGGCCCTCAAGCTAGATGATGGACGAGTGCTAATCACTGGCGGATGGGTTGGAAGAACTCAATTCTGGACAGGGCGTGATGCGCAAGCAACAGCTGAAATTTTTAATCCAGCTAAGAATAAGTTTGAAAAGACAAAATCAATGCGCGTTCCAAGAGCAGGTCACACAATGACGAAGCTAGGAAATGGTCAGGTTCTGATTGTTGGTGGTCATAAAGTTGATAATAATGGAATTGGTTCTGGGATATCAAGTGCTGAAATCTACGACCCAAAATTTGAGAAATTTATCAAGCTGACATCAAGACTAAAGTATGGAAGAAGTTATCATAGTGCGACTCTACTAAGAAATGGGAAAGTTCTTATTATGGGAGGATACACAAATGAGGATAAGGCCACGAATACGATGGAGATTTTTGATCCAAAGACGATGAGCTTCTCACCTGTTCAGACACTGATGAAGGAAGCCCGTGCCAACCATCAAGCAGTTCTTCTACCAGATGGAAAAGTCTTTGCTGTTGGTGGAGAAAGTCAATTTAATATTAGTTGGAATGTAAACTCTAAGTGTGACAATTGTTCTAAGACGGCCGAAATCTTTGATCCTTATGTGGGGATCTCGACGAAGACGAGTTCTGAGATGAATATTGAAGATCACAGTTCAGTGCGACTCTAACTCAAGATAATAGAATAATCATTATCGGTGGTCGTGGAAATGATGCAAGATTTAGTGCTTCAATGTTTGAGTTTTCAAAATTTTAAAAATGAGTCGCTCCCTAAAGGGGGCGACTTTTCCTATTTAATTTCAGTTTTAATTTCTTCCCAACTCTCAAGAACTTCAGAACATTTTTCTCTGGTTAGAAAAAGAAATTTCTTTGCCAACTCAGGGTCCTTATCAAAGTTGACTTCTATTTGCTCTAAGGCCTGTGAAATAGCTGAAAGAGCAGAATTCATATCGTGAATCTTCTTATTTGCCATCATCTCCCCCTTTTTTAAGGCGATTGAGAACTCTATAAAAAGAACTACTCGACATTTTCAAAATACTAAGACTCTCTCTAACTTTATGTCCAAGCGATTCATGGATATAGGTCACGGCTTCCTCTTCAACTTTATCAAGAAAACACTTCATCCCATTATGCTTGATATATTCAATTTGCATATTATTTAAAAGACCATTTTCAAAGATAGTCTCTACTTCAGAGCTTACAACTTGCTGACTATTTGATTCACTTGTACTTGCTTGAATATGCACTCGCGAGATGTGTTCAGGAAGATCTTCCTTTTTAATAACCCCGTGACAACGAGACTTTAAAATATCAATGACCTTGTGAAGTTCCCTGATATTTCCCGGCCAATCGTAGTGGTAGAGAAGGTCTTTTACATCACCCTTAATGACAACTCTTCTCACCCCACTTGAGAGAAAGTGCTTTAAAAGAAGTGGGATATCCTCGCGCCTTTTCTTTAAAGGCGGTATATCAAGATTAAACCCTTCAATTCTAAAATAGAGATCTTGTCGAAACTTTCCTTCCTCAACCATCTCTTCAAGATTCTCACAGGTAGCACTAATTAGTCTGAAATCAGATTTCTGTGCCTCTTCACTTCCCAGAGGGTAGAATGTCTTTTCATCAATGGCCTTAAGAAGTTTTTGCTGCAGAAGCATTGGCATGGTGGCAATCTCATCTAAAAAGAGTGTTCCACCATCGGCCATCTCCAAGAGACCCTTCTTATCTTTGTCTGCACCAGAAAATGCCCCCTTCTTATAACCAAAGAGTTCTGATTCGATCAGGTTTTCTGGAACCTCTGAACAATTGAAATGCACAAATCCCTGATCATTCTTATGTATTAATGAGTGAATTTGTTTGGCAAGGAATGTTTTCCCAACACCTGTCGCTCCCTTTATAAAAACGGGACGATCACTAACGACAATATCGCTAAGAATACCTAATTGATCAATCAAAGCTTGATCTTGTGTAATATACTGCTTGGCAAAGAAGTCTTTAAACTTACCTAAACTTCCTATGGCCTCATACTTTCTAAGAACAATATTAAGGGCCTCTGATTCAAAGGGCTTTGAAAGATAATCATCACAACCTAGCTCATAGGCCTTTTCGATACACTCTTCTTCTTCGCGTCCAGAAAGTACAACGCTATAAATCCCTTTAGATTTAGCAAGAGGGATGATCTCTAGACCTTCCAATTCATTTTCTAAATCGAGATCAATCCAGGCCACATCATAGTGACCTTCTTCAAGTAATTGCTTTGCACGGGCCAAGTTATCGGCCTCACTTACAATACCTACATCTTTAAGTTTTTGAACCAGGCTTAACCTGGCCAATTGGTCATCTTCAATAACAAGAAAGCTTATTGTCTTTTTCATACCTAACCTATCGGAAATAAATGCAATAACTCGAGATAAAAAATCCTTTAGCTCGCTGTTTTCTATTAGAAATCCTGCATCAAATGGGATAATTTAGAGAGATGTCAGTATTATGTTCTCTAAAAAATATCAATTTGGCCTTTGGTCAGAAAATCATCTTCAAAAACTCTCAATTTCAAATTGAGCATGGAGATAAAATTGGCCTTATCGGCCTTAACGGAATGGGAAAGTCTTCCCTATTTAATATTCTCTTAGAGAAAACGATACCCGACACTTCGACTCCGCCATTTATCTTTGATAAGGCCACTGATAAACAAGGACCGAAATTTGAATATAGTGTCTTTCTCGTTGATCAAAAGTTTATTCTTCCTAAAGAGTAATGTGAGAGTCAAAGACTATTACTACCTCTACTATCCCCAACTACAAAAAACTTCACGATCAACTCAATCAGGTCAATGAGAGAATCTCACAAACTCATGAACAAAAGCATATTGATCAACAACATCAGCTAATGGATGAGTTAGAAAAGCTTGGTCACTGGGAAATTTCTCATAGTTTTGAGTCCTATCTTAAGAGCTTTAAACTAGACAATCTGGAAAGAGATGTTAAAGACCTCTCTGGTGGAGAACAACGTAAGGTGCTCTTAGCACTTGGATTGACATCAAAGGCAAACCTCATTCTTTGGGATGAGCCGACAAACCATCTTGATATTGAGACAATAGAGGCCTTTGAAGAAGAACTTCTCAAAACAGATAAGAGCTTCATTGTTATTTCACACGATAGGTACCTCCTATCAAAAGTCACAAATAAAATTTTCCATATTAATAGATCTGAGATCACGGCCTATAAGGGAAGTTATGCTGATTATATTACCTTTCTCGACTCACAAGAAGAGGCCAGAAAGAAGATGCTCGCCAAGCTTAGAAACTCACTAAAAAGAGAAACTGATTGGATGAGACAAGGGATCAAGGCCCGTGGAACGAGAAGTAAGAAGAGAGTTGAAAACTTCAAAGACCTCAGCTCTAAAGTTAATACTTTAAAATCAGAGGCCAAGAAATCAATGGAAGTTCTCATCAATAAGTCTAATCGTAAGACAAAGATGTTAACTGAATTTAAAAATGTGACTTTTAGTTACGGTGAAAGGCCAATGTTTAACCAGCTCGACTTTGCCCTTTATAAGGGTGACAAAATTGGTGTTATTGGTGAAAACGGAGTGGGAAAAAGTACCCTGATGAAACTTATTGCTGGTCAACTCACAGTAAGTGGAGGAAGAACCAAGTACGCTGATGATTTAAAGATCTGCTATTTCTCTCAAACCAAGGAAGAACTAAATCTGGATAAAACTCCATTTGAGCTCTTAGGGGATGGAGAAGATTTCATTCATTTTAAAAATGGGAGATCTCTTCACGTGGCCTCGTATTTCCAAAATTATCTCTTTGATCAATCGGAGCTACATCGACCTCTATCTTCCTTTTCAGGGGGAGAGATTAATCGCCTTCAACTGGCGCTCAATCTAAAAAATGAAGCAGATATCTGGATTTTTGATGAGCCGACAAACGACTTAGATATAGAGTCTATCGAAATCCTTAGAAAAGAAACTCTCTGAATTTGATGGGACAGTTCTTATTATCTCTCACGATAGGACCTTCCTCGAAAATATCACTAATAAGATCTGGCTAGTTGAAAATCAAAATATCGAAGTCTTCACAAGTGGCTATTCTCATGTGGCCCCCTATCTAGAGGCCTGTGCCCTAGAAAAAGAGATCCTAGAAAAAGAGATCAAAGAACAGAGCTTAAAAGAAGAGAGCTTAAAAGAAGAGAAAATTCAAAAAGAACAGCAACAAACAGAGCAAACGACAAAACCTAAGCCTACTCTATCCAATAATGAGAAGCAACGCCTGGCCAAGCTTCCAGAAATTATTGACAATAAAGAGGCCTCAATCAATGAGATCGATGATTTGCTCTCTCGATTTGACTATACAAATCTTGATGTAGAAAAGACTGAACTCATCACTAAACTCTCTTCTAAAAAAGATAGCTTAGAAGAAGAACTCCTTGAACTGTATGAAGAACTTGAAGATCTAGACTCAAGACAATAATTAGGTAAAGTCTAGAATACAAAAATACCTTCATTGCATCTCTTACAAGTGACATAATCAAACT
>NZ_AUNJ01000308.1 GCF_000447775.1 Bacteriovorax sp. DB6_IX | reverse complement strand
CAAGAGTTGAAATAAGCGCTAATAGCCATGCGCTAAAAAGTAGATACCAAGCGGTTGTGTTTTTTTCCATATTTATTACTATCTCACAGTGCGAAATTTTGTAAATACTGACTATGTCAATTTTTGGCAAAGTCTAGCTGCTAGACAGACGCATTTTGTCTTTATAGGCTATATAGTATTATGAGAATTTATTTAATCACTTTGCTCACATTATTTCACATCAATACTTTGGCCAAGGATGAGTTACTTGTTCAATATTGTGATGATCTCGGTGGTAAGGTTGTTAATTCTTATAGGTGTCCAAAGAGTAAACTGAAGATCCCTTTCCAATTTTGTACTTATACAAATCAATTTGGTGAACATCAATTCTTTGATGGGTGCACAGGTCCTTCTGGTGGACACTCTGAGCTTTTCTATCCGCATTGTATAAGACATGATCTCTGCTATCACCATGAACCATCGACTAGTGGGAAAACTCAGAAAATGTGTGATAGTGAGTTTAAGAGAGGATTACTTAATTCTTGTCAAAATGCAGAAAATCCTAAGAAGTGCCGTTCCTGGGCAAAGACAATGTATAAGGCCGTGAGATCGTTTGGCCGTCTTGCCTATAACTGTGCAGATTATCAGGGCCATTATTAAATAAATCAGTAACTTAGCTTTGAAAAAACTACCCGCTACCTTGCTTTGCGAGCTTGTCCTAGGTAGTAAGTAGCTATGAAAAAATCAATTCTTATAGCACTTTGTTTAAACTTTCTATCTACGTCTTTTGCAGCTGTTAACTTTGAAGAACTGCAAGAAGTGAAGAGCGCCGTTATTAAGGCCTTTGAAAACTTGAAAACAGACGATTCTGAGTTTCTGACTATTAACGAACCTATTCCTGGTCTTGCTGATGATTATTGGTGGAGTATTGATATGGTTCATGCCTCATATGTAAGAGTTCCAAATGAAGTAGAGAATACATTAACTCATAAGCTGTATTTAATGGGTGGCTTTGTGAGACTTGATGGGATGACTCCAGATGGGCTTGCCGTGACGGCTTGTCATGAAATGGGACACGGAATTGGTGGTGACCCAAAGAAGAATCCTTCAATGGGAATGCCTGGAAATACAACAGAGGGGCAAGCGGATTATTTTGCGACAAAGATTTGTTTACCTGAAGTCATGAAGTACTTACCTGTATCGAGAGAGTTAACACTTGATCCTTATGTAATTCAGTTATGTACTTTACAAAAAAAGTACGACCAAAACTTATGTTTAAGAATGATGACTGCTCTAGAAAGTGATATGGCCTTCTTTGATTATCTTGGAACACCTGTTGCTTTTGATGACTTTGCGACTGAAGAAGCATTGGAAATTAATAAAGATCCAAGCTTCTACCCAAGTGCTCAATGCCGTCTTGATACAATGATTCACGGAATTCTAGACCTTGAAAGACCAAAGTGTTGGTATCCTAGAGGTGTTGAAAATGGAGCTTTACGTTCTAAGCTTTAGCCATCTCAACTAAGAACTTCCTCAAGTCTCCAGCTTCTTTAGCAGGGGACTTGAATTCTATATAAGTAATTCTCTCTTCATCTTTAATATGAAAACCAAGTTGATTCATACTAATGATACTTGGATCAACGGCTTGCAGGCCTTTATCAACAAGATACTTGCAAATAGCATTCTTATGATCATCATTCATATGTTTGATCGCAAAGTCATAGTGTGATGATTCAATATTATCAGTGAAGATAAAATTATTTGCCGAAAACTTATAAATCTTACCAAAGCCTTTGATATAATGAATAAAAACTGGCTTGAGAATATAGAACGCAAAATTGTGAACTTCAAAGAAGCTACGCGATTCTGGTTTGAATGCATAATACGTATTTGCAATTTCTTTATAGCGTTCATCTTCTTTCTCAATACGTTCAACTGTTGCGAGTATAGACGTTCTCGCTGCGGCCTGCTTCTTTTGAGAGTCCATATCAAAGACTGTAAAAGAGACGCGTTCATTTGCATTCATATTCTTTGTGTGAAGAGCGATATCACTTACAAGAATAGCAACTTGACCATTTCTTAAAATAACAAAGGGACAAACAGAACCATAGGGAAAAGCTTCTCCTTCTTGATCCTTGATTGTCGATAAAATTCCCACATCCTTTGAATGAAGAAAGTTCTTTATTTCGATTGATAATTCTTGATTTGTTAGCTCAGTCATATGATCACTTTTGTAATGAAATATTGTAAAATTAATATATCATAGTCTATAGGACGACAAAATATCTTTAGACATGAAAATTATGAAATTACTTATCTTACTTTTGCTTGTGCTCAACGTTAATGCACAACCAAGCTTAACTG
>NZ_AUNJ01000307.1 GCF_000447775.1 Bacteriovorax sp. DB6_IX | reverse complement strand
AATTTCAAGAAAAAATTAACCTGAATGATCTTAGAAAAGAAATGAAGAGTGCCGGATTTACTGGAATCTCTGTTCAGTCAATTGGTGAAGTCATCGACAATGAATACCTTATTAAAGTTCCAGCAAAAGAAGAAAATCTTAATGCTGTTACTCAGAAGGTAAGTGAGGCCCTAAAGGCATCTTTTGCAAGCAGTGGTCTTGAGATTAGAAAAGTGGATATCGTTGGTCCAAAAGCTGGGGCTGAGCTAAGAAAGTCAGGTTTTCTTGCGATGCTTTGGGCACTACTCGCGATTATGGTATATATTGGTCTAAGATTTGACTTCAAATATTCACCAGGTGCTATCGTGGCCCTTTTTCACGATGTAACGATTATTCTAGGGATCTTTGCTCTTACGGGAACAGAGTTTACACTTCAAACTGTAGCTGCTCTTCTTGCGGTTATTGGTTACTCAGTTAACGATACGGTTATTGTTTACGATAGAGTACGTGAGCATGAGCAGAAATTTGTTGGAAGAACACTTTCTGAGCATATTAATAATGCGGTAAATGAGACTCTTTCTAGAACAGTTTTAACTTCTGGAACGACTCTATTTATCTCTTTAACTATGTACTTCTTCGGTGGACTGGCCATTAGAGATTTCTTTATGGCAATTACACTTGGTGTACTGATTGGAACTTATTCTTCAATCTTTATCGCTGCTCCAGTGACTCTTTTCTTCGATAAGATGAGAGGACAGGGAGTTAAAGAAGGTAAGCCAGTTAATGCTTAAGTCGCATCTCAAACTGATCATTTTCACATATCTATTAGGGTCATTTATTGGCCCTAATATTTTTGCTGACAATGAGCTTTCGGCCCAAATGAAAGCGGCCCAAGAAAAATCAAAGCAATTAATAGAGCAGCTCCAAAAATTTCAACGCTCCCAAAGTGCTCAAGCACAAGCTTCTACAGGCGAAGATTTTGAAGAGAATGAGTCCCAGGCCATCAAGCCAGATATCTCTAACAAAGAGACTCAGAGGGTCTTTTTAAAGATGCTCAAGCGCTATAATCGTATGGACTTAGACTCAATTAAGGCCGAGATGCTCCATGCCTCTAAGGGGACGAGAACTGGAAAAGTTTTTAAAGACTATCCTAAGACTCTAGACTTTATGGCAAGGCTCTATAAGTCTCCTGATGCTCTTCCTCGGGCCCTTGAGATGAAGAATGATATGGATAAGCTCAAAGATGTCGGTCTCTATATGTTGGGAACAATTGTCTTTGGCTTCTTACTTGGGAAACTCCTAGTGCGTCCAAGCATGACCTTTATGACACGAGTGATGATGGGGCTTGTTAAGTTACTTATCGTCTGGGGAGTTCGTGGAGCGATTATTGTCCACTTCTATGGTTATTACCTAGATCCTATGTGGGGAATTTTCTTAGAGGTATTTGTTCCGGGCTTCGGTGGCGTCGATACGATCTAATCACTCGAAGCCGGAACACAAGCTGCTTTTCTATCGTGAGGAGTCAGGCTTGTTGGAATCTCAGTTGTTCTTCCTTGATTCAATAATTCACCAATTCTCTTCACCGTATAAAGCTTTTGATATCCTTTCTTTTGAACATAAGGACTTGCAAAATCAGCTGGCCAGTAGAAGTATGTGGCCTGATTCTCTGTTTGTTCAGTAGGAGTTACTGGAACACCATTATTACCAAGGTGGAACCAGATCTTCTTTAAGACACCTTCACGAACCATAATGACATCATTACTTAGTTCCTGTTGTGAACCATCTGGAAGAGTCTGAACTTCACGAGGTCCTTCAGCGTAATAGATTCCCTCTGTTGGAACACCTATGATTTCTCCTAGGGCACGCATTTCAGGATTTGTTCCGAGGTATTCATCTGTTCCAGGACAGAATGACTTTCCTTTACTATCAATGAAAGGACTCATGGCAATTCCCAGAACCTGACTGATACAGCCACTTCCAGAAGAGTCAGGAGAAGTACATCCATTGAGTTCACTAAAGTATGACTTTAGTGGTGGATCAGAAACTCCAAATTGCTCAATCTTTTCTTGAATGAGGAAGTCCACACTTAAATTATTACCAGACTTAATAAATCTTGGATCAAGAGTATCCCAAAGGGCATATTGATCTGGGATAAATTCAAGACGACTATACTTGGCCTTGTCATTTGTATCTTGTTCTTTCACATAGTCGTGACAGAAAATTGTCGAATAAAGACCCGGTGATAGAGGAGTGATACTCGCATCAGATGGAAGATAGAAGTGGTATCTTGCCGTTCCAAGGTAGTAGTCATCATTTGTATTATTATCTGTTTGAATCGTTCTAAAGAAACAAGTATATTGTCCAACCAGCTTGATTCTTAGATTTCCATCTAAATCCAGTCCATCATCAGTCTCAGGCTCTAGAAGTCTTACCTGTTCTATACTTGTCGTGGCATTTTCAACGCCAGTTCCTGTCTCTACAATTTGTAACTTATAAGTTTTATCAAAGCTTATATTTCCTTCTAGTGTTGCTGAGAAGCTATTAGAGTTGGCGGATGTCGTGATATTGATATTGGCACTTGCCCCATTCATATCTGTGGCCACAAGGCTACAAGAAGCAGGGTTTTGTGCTTCATTGTCTAGGTCATTATTACACCAACCGTGAAGGTTTTTAAGGTTTTCATTTCCTGAAATTACAGATGAAACACTCACGCTTCCAAAAATTGTGGCAACCGTGACATTCTTTTCAGCACAAGTTGAAGTACAACTTGTGGATGCATTAACAGAGGCAACCTTAGCATTCTTACAAACACAGAAGTCACTATTGATATAAATTTCTCCAGATGGTCTAGATTCAATTGTTGGATCATCTATACAAACACCTTTGGATGTTTGAACAATTTCCTTAATCTCATCTGAAACTGTCGCATCAGCAAGGATTGCAGCGACCTCATCAGATGTTCCTTCATGAGTTCCCGTTGGACAAGTTGTGGCACAACTTGTTCCGTCAGTATAGAGAAAGAATGATTCTGTACATGTGGTTGCAGAAGCGGAAGAGGTGAACTTTTGACGGCCACCAGAACTATCTGGCACACATGATGTGAGCAGGGCCGCAATCGTTATAAATGTTAAGCTAGTGAAAATTTTCATCATAATATACCTATTTCTATTAGTATTTTCGTATATTTCACCCTCCAACTTTAATTTTACTTATATAAAGAGGTCGAAGCCTTGATTAATTTGATTTTTGTCGTAAAATCAATAAGATAGAGAATGAATTATGAATGCTGGTTTTCTAAGTTTTGAGAAATATTTGTGGCGATGCATAAAAAATTAATGTTTTTAGCTGTTTAGCCGATATAATAGTTAAATCTTCATGATTCATTTTTTTAATCCCTAGGGGGGAGGAGAATAATATGACAAAAGCAGATCTTATCGCAGCAATTGAAAAACAGGCCAGCATTACGCATAAGCAAGCGGAAACTGTTGTTAACATTTGTTTTGATAGTATGATTAAATCGCTTTACGAAGACGAGAGAATCGAAATTCGTGGATTTGGCTCATTCGCCAATAGAAACTATAAGGCCTATGAAGGGAGAAATCCTAAGACTGGTAAAGTAGTTAAAGTACCACCAAAGAAAGTTCCATTCTTCAAAGTTGGTAAAGAACTTAGAGAAATGGTTGACGCTGGTAAAGACAAGTACGTAATTAGAGAAGCTTAATATTGTAATAGGGGATATGCTTCTAAAGTATATCCCTTGTTGCTTATAGCGTAATAAGTTTTCATATACTTAGCGCTAGTTTTTCTTGACTTTCGACTAAAAATCACTAGAATCAAAATTCCTAAGTCAAACTTAGAATCTATGGACAGGTGCCGGAGTGGTCTAACGGCGCAGTTTGCAAAACTGTTGTTTTCATCGGTTCAAATCCGATCCTGTCCTCCATTAAAAAAGCCAGCTTCTTTAGCTGGCTTTTTTTTCTTTAGAATAGCATTTTACATTCAACGCTTTTAATATCATACCAACCGTATTCTCCAGTTGCGTGATCATAAGCATCAGCATATTCAGACTCTACAACGATCTCGTATTGATCAAAGATATTTTGATCATATCTCTGCTTACCTGATAGAGTTGTTGTGATCTTAAGATCAGTAATTCCTTGATCAATTCTATCTTCAACGATCTTGCTGCTTAGAATTGTAAGATCAAGCATTTGGTTGCACTCATTAGTGATCGCATTTTCAATGGCATTATTAAGTCTTACTTCGTAGTTAGAGTTAATAATTTCTGCGTTAACACCAGTTGTAACCAATAGTCCTAATAATAAAGCTTTACCCATTTTAAACCCCCCAGTTTAATATACGCTTTTAACGACAAAGTTTATTTTTATCCACTAAGAATTTTAGTGAGAGTTTCTCTTCGTATTTTCTCCAGTTGCTGTAGTCTGCATCTTCAACTTCAACAGCGACCTTGTTCAAAGTCTTACCAAGTTTATTCTTATGTTCCATCTCAACTGTATAGTAGAGGTCAGTAATACCTTGATCGACATTGTCTTCTTCAATTTCTACGTTCTTAACAAGAAAGTAATCATTAGAAATATCTTTGGTACAATTGACCATCTTCTTTCCAATATAGCTTTTGATTTCTTTATCAAGATGAAAGTCTCTTCCTAGAACGACACGCCCTCTTTCAACACCATTACCAGCATTTGAGGCCAGTGGAAGTAGCATGGTGATAAGTAGAAATACCTTCACTAAGTTAAGTGATTTCAATTGTTTGCTCCTGTTAATTAATGAAAATGTTCTACCTCACCGATAGGGAGTATGCCCAATCTTTTGTCAGGCGATAATCTCCTAGGAGGATACTTTGAGTGATTTTGGTAAAACTTTAGCTAGATTAAGAAGTGAGAGTGGTTTTAAAAGCGCTAAGTCCTTCTATGAATATCTTCATGAGCGTGGTCTTGAATGTAATTACCAGTACTACATGAAAGTTGAAAAGAGTCAGGCCTTTCCATCCTCTGTTATTGTGAATCAAATGGCCAAGGCCATGAGTGCTGAAAATGGACAGAATTTGATTATGGCCTATTGTCGCAATCAGTTTCAATCCTTTGAATTTCTCTTTAAAGATCAAAAACCGATTGAAGATAATTCTATTTCCAGCAAGGCCACAAGTGTGGCACAGGGACAGCGAGAGTTAAGCCTTAGACAAATAGAAGTTCTTGCTCAAAAAGAAGAGAATTACTTTCTCTTTCTCCTCTTGACTCTTTCACGTGGGCCCGTTTCTATCCAAGAGATTCGTCAATATCATGGACTGCAAGGGTCAATTGATGAGCTTGTCCAGGCCAATATTTTACTTCTTCAAAACGATCATATCCAAAGTACTTCTTCTGAATTTCGCTTTCCTCTTAGTCAGGATGAGAAGGTTATCAAGGCCTATCAGAAATTTGATCATTGGGATAATGAATTCTCATCACAGTTTGATTTTGAAAGACTCGTTAATAAGATGATGATTCGAAGAATTTCTCCGCGTTACCTCAGTGCTATTAAGAAGCAGATCGATACTATCGCAGACTTTGTAAGGTTGTCAGATGAGGCCGATCAAAAGCATAATAATGATGTGCTACACTTACAAATTCAATTGAGTCGAGGTGAGATCCCTGGATAGGAGAGTTCTTGAGTACGTTATTGCTACTTCCAAATCAAGAAGAGTCATGGGCAAGTGTCAAGCTTGTTTGTGATTACACTATAAAGCAAGCGAGAGCTCTTTATGGCAATCTCGATATTTACTATGTGAGAAGAGATGAGGTTTTTAAAAACGCTAAAAGCTTCATGAAGTATGAAAAGATTATTTGTCTTGATCACTGTGTGGAGAGTTTTAAGCTTCTTGCTCTTCTAAAATCACTTTTAAAAGATGATTTAGTCATCGAGTTTTACGCTCTTGGGATGGCCTCGAGTTATTACTGGCCACTTATTAAATTCGGACTTGCCAGGCACCTAAGCACTAAAGATAAGTTTGTTGTAAGCTGTTTTCGTGATATCGAGTTAACACGTCAGTGTTTTTCAAATGTACAAGTTGAGTTAAGGCCCTTTGAAATTCGTCCAAGAGATGAGTTGCGGCCAGCGAATAAGCAGCGTTTAGTCTATATTGGTCGTCTTAGTTTTCAAAAGAATCTTCATGGCCTACTCTTATTTTTTTCGCATTATAAGAAATCTCATCCAGGTGCAGTGTTAGAACTCTTTGGGGATTGGGACAATCTAGACTTGCCATACTTTGAGATGAAGATGAGCTCCTATAAAGACTATATCTTAGATTTGGTCAATCAGCTTGGTCTTAGCGATGAGGTGATATTTCATGGCCCAAAAACAGAGGAGCAAATTGATCAGTTAATGCAAGAGGGGAGTTTGACATTTATTTCCCTTAGTCTTCAAACAGACGAGAACTTTGGAATTGCGGCCTATAAGGCGCTTAGCTTTGGCCATCGAGCGATTCTTTCCAATTGGGGAGGACATGCTCAACTCAAGGAGCTCTTCGGTGAAAGTGTCTACTTAGTGCAATCAGCTGTTTCAAAAAATGGCCCAGGCTTAGTTTTAAAAAATGAGGCCCACTACATAATACCTGAGTTGGGGGCTCTAGATATTGGTGCTTCAAAGATTGTGATTAGCGATTTTGCCCAGAACTTTTGTAAAAGAAGAGATCAGTTTATGGAGTTAAAGTCTGGTGATGTTATCTATCGAAATTTCAAAGATCCTATCTTTTTAAATTTCTGCCTGAGCTATTCTGGGACATCGGAATTTTATACTGATGAAGATATTGTTGAGATCTATGATTGTCCTCAGCTATTTGTTGATTGATTAGTTTTCCATGTGGCCCTAAAATAAGATTATGTATGAATTAGAGATCGAATTTGTTGATAGTATCCATGATAAGAATCCTTTTAAACTTAAGTGGGATATTGTAAAGAGTCCAAGTGCAGGATTATGGCTTAAGTGCTTCACTGATTGGCTCGACTCGCCCTATCAGCTCTTTCCTCGCTTCCTTGGCTTTGTTAATACCAATCGCGATCTTGGCTTTATTGCCCAGGAACTGCAAAAGTCCATTGATATCATCAATGAAGATGGCCGCTATAAAATTGAGGAGCATATTAACGATGGTCTTGATCGTGACTTCTTCAATAAAATTCATCATCATTTTGAAATTCTTAGTGGGCCAGGAATATCTTCTACTGAATATACCGCTCAATCTAGTGCGCAAGTCAGACGTGCTGTAGGAAATCTTAATTACTATATTCATGAGATGGAGTCCTACGAGAAGTCTCACCAGGATATGGCCGATAACGAGGAATTTGTCTACGCCGCTATTTGCTTAGAGTTTGAGAAATGGAATAAGATGCTTAAAATACCAAGTTTCTGTGATGACGACTTTAGTCTGGATGTGGACTTTGGAGATCTTGTTCTTCACTATTGCCAACGAGGAAAAACCTGGTGGGAAGTTTTTCTCGATGATGATGAAGAGATCTTTGAAGAAAATATTTTAGAGCTTCAGTTCGTTAATGGAGAGTTTGATATGATCTTTGGTGATCTTGGTGATTTAACTCAAAAGAAGAAAGAGTTTGCCAATTTTCTTAAAGAACATGGAAAGGAAATTGACGATTCCAAACTTCGACTAGGTTTTAATACAATTGCTAAGCTTAAGACTCCCTTTACTAAGAAATCCAAACTGCAGGCTGAACTCGGAAATAAGAATGGTATTCGCACATTCACTCTTTTAAAAGATGGCGCGGTATTTAAGCAAAAGGCTT
>NZ_AUNJ01000306.1 GCF_000447775.1 Bacteriovorax sp. DB6_IX | reverse complement strand
TCGCGAGCTTCTTAACCTCAGAACTAAAAGATGTGAAGGCCTTTTGCTCTTCTTCTCTAATCTTTTCTGATTCTGTTTTAATATCAGCAATATACTTATGCCATGGGTTATCTTTTAAAAGCTCTGAAACCTGTTCTCTCATTTCATGATACTTAAATGGTTCTTCGAATTTTTGTTTCTCGCCCGCAATCATAACTTCACCAATATAGTGGTTCTTTGAAAGAACTTGGACGAGCTTTGTTTTTCCTACTTCATTTGGAAAGTTTGTAAAACTCTGTGAGTGAGCTCCAATGATCCAATTAATCTGCGGGTGCTTCTTAGCAAGGACTTCATCTGCATCCATCCCTGAGTGAGAAAGAACAATGAGCTCATGATTTTTATTTGATGATTCGTAGCCTTGATCTGCTAAGTCCTTAAGAAGTTTTGGGAAAACTTGTTGAATAGGGGTGAAGATTGAACGCATCTTTGATGGCATGGTTTGAGGATCAACGACACCAAGAATAAAGACTTTCTTCTTACCAAAATTAATCTTTAGAAACTTCTTATGAGGGATTAGCTTAGGATCACTAAAGTTAGAAACTAAGAGCTTAAACTTAACTTTCTCTAAAATTTCTTTAAGAAATCCGACACCAAGAGCAAAGTCTTGATCTCCTGGAACCATATACTGTAGGCCAATCTTGTCTAGACCAAGAGCGAGTTTCTCAGCAGAATAGGCAAGAGACTTTTGAATATGGTTAGGAACAATATTTGAAGGAAAGAGCATATCTCCTGTATCAATGTAGATAAAATCTTTTTTCTTCTTGAGATCTTCCATTATTCCCGCCACCTGGGGAAGTCCTCCTAGTGGGTGATGACGACATCCACAAGGATGCGTCTCTCCTGAAATAGAGTGCGAGAATACGATTGAGAAGTGTTCTTTACTTATATCAAGTGATTCAGCATTAAATTTCTTGTCGAGTCCAATAAGGAAGCCACAGGAGGCCAAGGAGAGAGTTAAGGTGGAGCCAAGAATCCACCTTTTAATATTTTTTTGAAATATATTCTTTATCATTATCGTTTCCAGTCCCTAACTTAGAGGGATTTTAAAAGCTTCTTTGCCGTTCCAACACGCTTATGAGTTGGGAAGCTCTTAATCATCATTTGTAGTGTTTCCTTCGCTTGATCAACTTGTCCCATTCTCTTAAAAGTCCTTGCAAGGTGAATTAATCCATTTGCATTGTAAGTAGACTTTGGATATTCCGTATAAAGTTGTGAGAAGTAGGTAAGGGCATCTTGATTATTCTTAGTGATATAAGAGGCCATTCCTAGATTGTGGAGAACACGTTTCTTTTGACCAGTTGAAAGTTTCTTTTCAAGTAAAGCCTGCATTTGAGCTATGGCCTGCTTATACTTTCCTCTCTTATAGCTATTCATAGCCTCGTTATAAGGAGTTTGTTTCTTTGGGCGTTTGGCAACCTTTTTTGAAGAGCTCTTCAGTGTTTTAAGAATCTCTTTAATGAACTTGTCTTGCTCGCTTAATCTCTTTTCAACCAAATTAAGCTGCTTATTCGAATCTTGAAGCTGAGTGTTAAGGGCTTGTGTCAATTCTTCCAGTGCCTTGATTCTCTCTTCTAATTGAGCATTATTTTGTTCTTTTACGTGAGCCGATTCTTCAAGAACACCTTGGAACTTGTTAATTTTATCTTCAAGTTCTTGCATCTTGACTGATGTGTCGGCCGTTAGTTTTTGGCTTTGTACCATTTGGACTGAAATGCTATCAACGAGTTGCTCTCTCTTGATCTGTTCTTGTGTTTTACACGAAGTCATGGCCAAGAGTAGTGCGATGATCGGAAGTGTTCTTTTCATGGTCATCCTTATGAATGTTAAGTGAGATTATATATTATCGAGAGCTTTTTTCTTATAAGCTTTGAATTCAGCTTTTTCAGAAAATTTTCTAGAGAGCTCAGCGTATTTTTTAGCTTTATTAAAGAATTTTCTTTTGTAACTAGACTTAGCTTTTAAATAGTAGAATTCAGCTTTTCGGTAGAGGGCAGGTGCTAAGTTAGAACTTCCGGCCTCTTTAGCAGCAAGAAAGGCCTCTTGGGCCAGTGTCATTTCTAATTTCGGGCGTACGGTAGTTAAACCGCAGCCCGTCATTAATAA
>NZ_AUNJ01000305.1 GCF_000447775.1 Bacteriovorax sp. DB6_IX | reverse complement strand
AAAAATAAGAAAGTCTCGTAGATTTTTTTGACATTGTGTTTTTATCTATTAGATAATTTTTCTACGGATCGAAGGAATTGATCCAAAAATATCGGAAGATATCCTAGAAAAAAAGAGAAGAACCAAGGAAGGTCACATGTCTCATTTATTCAATTATAAAACCTTTACTATTTCATTAGATCGCGAATTAAAAAACTGTAAATTGAGAGTGCAAAACGATACTGAGTCATTTAGCTCTTTAAAGTTTATCGATGAATTAGAAAAGTTCTTTGATTGGATGACAAGTAAGACAGAGATCTCTTCCCTACTGATTGAAACGAGCGCTGATAGCTTTGAGCTCTTATCTAAGAATGACTTAAAACTTCTTGATGAGAATGCTGTCTTCAATTACTTAAGAAAAGTTCAGCGACTTAGCTGGGGACAAATTGTTCTACCACAAACTATTGTGTGGAACTTTCAAGGCTCTGCAGACTTCTTAGCTCTGGAACTTGCAAGTGGCGCCGATATAAGAATTGCCCACCCATCTTTTACAATGGCCTTTAATACACTCAACAAGGGTATTACACCAATGGCCTCTGGTTCATCACTTATGGGAATTGTGACAAACCAATCAATAGTCAAAGCAAATCTCCTATCAAATAAAGTTGAGAATGCAACAAATCTCTTACAATTAGGACTTATTCACCAAGTCTCATATAATGATGAAGTAAGAAAGACCTTAAAGAATATTGCTGAGCAATCTCCTATTGCGAGAATTCAATTCAAGAGATCTATTAATGATCAAATTATTAGAGATATTGATGATCTTATGGCCAATGAAGTTTCATTTGCCAAGGCGGCCTTAGCGATTGGTGACTGGAAGAGATGGGCCAATGAGTCAGAATTTGCCAACCCAAGAGAGTTCTCAAAGATTTTAAGAAGAACTCCAACGATAGAGCAAGTTAACGAAAGGGCCCTTGCTTAGTCCTAGAATCTAAACAGAGGTCTAACTTCATGGTTTGAAAAATCTTCAGGTAGATTCTTGAAGTTATTTGTAATACCAAGAATGAAGCCACCACCACCGGCACCACAAAGCTTGAGATAGTAATCACCTGTATTGATTCCTTCTTCCCACATCTCTTTATAAAGTTTAGGGATCATGGCCTGAAAATGCTCATATTGAAAGATAGAGAGTTCCTTATACTTTTTCATAAGCTCTTCTGTCTTACCATCTAAGAAGAGATCAATACAATCATTTGAGATCGGACTTAAAACTCTATCACAAAGATAGGCAAAGTCTTTTGAAGAGCACTTCTCTAAGAAGAGATTCACTAAAGGCTCAGTTCTTCTGGCCCTTCCTGTATTTAAGAGGAATATTCCTCCATCTCCCTTGTCATAACTAGGAACATCAACACTTTTAAGTGCACCATCCCCTATAAGAACTGGCGTATTGAGATAACTAATTAGGGGATCAACACCTGAGCTTGATCCATGAAAGTGCGACTCTAGTGTACTAAAGGCCTGTTTTAAAAAGGAGATATCAGCTGATTGTTCTGGTGTTAACTTTCCATATTGACTGAGGATAGCTGCACATAGAGCTCCAGAGCTTCCGACACCATAACCTTGTGGTATAGACGATTCAAAAATTAAACCACCAGAAACATCAAAACCAAAAGAGCTTGCATCAAACTCAAACTCTAATTCATTCTTATCTTGTAGGCGTTTAATATACTTAGAAAAGGTACTAAGCTCATTATCCACACCACGGGCCTTATCCTTAGGGAAGACCAGCTTTCCATCAAAGAGAGAATAAGGAATAGCTAAGGCATTAGATTTTCTAATGACAGAGTACTCGCCAAAGAGAAGAATTTTTGCATTGAAGTTCTTTGCATCTAACACAATTGACCTACTATAGCTTTACTGGCCCATTACCCATATGATCATGAATAACCAAACCTCCCTGAGTCAGAGGAGTAATTTCTTCCTCAATAAACTTCAGGACAGTACTCTTTTCAGATTGAGGATAGAGAATATGAACATTAGGTCCTGCATCCAAAGTGAAGCAAACCATTGTCCCAGTATCTTCTCTAAACTTTCTAATGCGATTAATCGCTTCAAGTGTATTGGTGGCCATCAGAATAAAAGATGGTCTAGAGTTCATCATAAGACCATGAAGCTCTAAGGCCTCAATCTCTACAACTTCAGCAAAGCTTTTAAAGTCACCTTCTTTAAGGGCCTTAACAAGTGTTGCAATATTGTGATGAGCACTCTCAAAACGCGTTTGAGCAAAGGGGTGATTCTCCATAAGAGCGTGACCAGCGCGAGAGCTTACGGCCTTCTCACCACTTGAAATAATGGCAACTGAATCACAGATATTTTCAAAAAGTGGAGCGAAGTCAATATATGGACTTGCAAACTCATTGACACTACCTAGCTCATAAGACTCTCCCCATGATGCCATCTTTGCAAAGACAGATCGAGAAGCTGAGCCAGAACCAAGGCGCGCAATATAAGAGGCCTTATTTAAAAAGTCTTCTTCAGAAGGTTTCGTCTTCAATAATTCTCTTTCAAAATCACAAAGACACATGGCCAAGGCACTCATACTCGAGGCCGAAGAAGCGATCCCTGATGAATGAGGAAAGGTATTAGATGACTCAATATCTAGGTGATACAGAGGCAAGTAAGGAAACTCTTCTACAATTGACTCTAAGAATTTTTGAATCTTATTGGCAAAGTCAGTCTTCTCATTCCCTTCAAATTTAAATGTCAGAGAAATCCCTTGAGTGTCTTTCTTTGAGAATTTCACTCTCGTACTTGTATGGGCCTTATCTAGTGTAATACTCAGAGAGGGATTGCGAGGAAATTGTCTTCCAAATTTTCCCCAATACTTTACCAGGGCAATATTAGATGGAGAAGTATGGCCAACGCTATACTCATTGGCCTCGAGATTATATTCTTCAATTGAATTAGTGAACATTGTATTCGGTACTCTTTTCATTAGGAGTTAGAATTAACTCTTTATATGGGATAACAACTTTAAGACCTTTATCAGCAAAGTACTCATTAACATAACGACGTCCCTCTACAGATGAGGCCATAATGAAGTCTCCACCCCATGCTCCAAGAGATTTAATCTCACCTTTAAAGTCAGCAAAGAGCCTCTCTTTAACAGGTGTCATATTGAGATTCTTTCCAACGATTTCTTCATGGGCCTTAATACAGAAATTGAACTCTTCAACTGTTTTTGCCGTGGCCATCTCATCAGTCAAGCGAGAGATCGCTTCAATTACTTCAGGGGCGTGTGGTCTCTTTTGGTTATAGTACTCAATTGCACTACGAGAGTTCTGCTTTCTATCTAAATAGATAAAGAAGAGATTCTCTTTAAATGGTGGATCAAAAATGACAGGTGACCAATTAGGCCCTTCACTTGTTCTGTGATAGAGAATTGGCCCATCACTTTGAGCACAAGCAATATCATAGCCAGAACCACCAAGAGTTTCAAAAAGAAGCTCAAAAGGAGAAACATAGGCCCAGTCAGCAATATTATGAATGAGAGTAGAGCTCGAACCGAGTCCCCAATCAAGTGGAAAACCTAATTGAGTTTCTACGTGGACATCCTTACCTTCTCTAAGAAAGTGTGTATTTTGCTTTCTAACTTGTCTTAAAATCTTTTGTAGAACTATCGCCTCAGGTGTTGGTTCTTCATCTAAAATATTAAAATGCCAAAACTCAAAGCATGTCTCAAACCAAAGATTTCCCGCAGGATCATAAGACTTCCAATAGAGCTTTGGATCAAAAGATGATGAATACTTAACAGATAGGGACTGTCCAACTTGCGTTGGTAATCCTAAAGACTTTGCTCCATCAAGAACGAAGTACTCTCCACTAAGAAGTAATTTTCCATGACCATAGAAGTATTGATCTCTTTCTGGAACCTGAATAATTCCACTTTGATCATAGTATTTTAGTAGATGCTCTACATTTTGCATTATTAACGTCCCTATTATTGTAGTGCTCGAACACTCTCAAGTAAGTCCCTAACGGCCTTAAAAGAAACAACCTTGTGTTCAAATTCTTTTCTTACGATTTCTTTTTCATTATCAGTGGCCTCAAGTTGATTGAGGATATTCATCAGGTGCATTTTCATATGTCCCTTTTGAATTCCACTTGTCACAAGACTTCTGATAGCAGCAAAGTTTTGAGCAAGTCCAACACTAGCTGTAATCATCATAAGCTCTTTTGCACTTGGATTATTAAGCATATCAAGTGACATTTTTGCTAATGGATGAAGAGCTGTTAGCCCACCAACAGTCCCAAGGGCCATTGGAATTTCAATCTCAAAACGAAACTTCCCATCATAGACATGTGTCTTTGTTAAACTTCTATATTGTCCATCTCTAGCAGCATGGGTATGCCCACAGGCCTCAACAGCTCTAAAATCATTCCCCGTTGCGAGAATGACTCCATCAATTCCGTTAAAAATACCTTTATTGTGAGTTGTTGCTCTATGAACATCAATCTGAGCGATTCTTACTGCACGAGTAAACTTGTCCACAAACTCTTGAGCCGACATTTCATGGCTTGGCTCATATAACTCTTCAATCCCACACTCAACCCATGCCTTAACAAGACAATTTGGTGTGTAATTAGAAAGAATACACATGACAACTTGAACATCTTTTTCTTCATCACTAAAGAAGTCACAGGCCGGAATATTCTCTCTTAAAAATGAACCAATAGATTCAAGAACAGAGTTAATAAAGTTAGCCCCCATCGCATCACAAGTCTCAAAAGAGGCCTTGATCTGATAGTAGTTGTCCTCGTGCTCAGTCATATCAACTAAGCTCATACTCTTAAGACCACCACCACGCTTTTCCATATTCTTTGTTAATGGCGTGACGTGCGCCAGGATATTCTCATAATTCTCATCAAAGAACTTTTGAAGTTTCGCTGTCTCACCTTTCCACATGAAATGAACTTGACCAAGCTTCTCAGTATCAATCACTTGAGCTCTAAATCCTCCACGAGATGTCCAGAATTTTGCGGCCTTTGAAAGAGCTGCAACAACAGAACTTTCTTCAATAACCATTGGCACCATGTGAATTTTGTCATTTAAGAGGAAATTAGGAACAACCCCATAAGGGCAATAGAAATTTGTAATTGTATTTTCACTAAATTCGTCGAAGATTCTTTGTGAATCAGGGTTGTCATGCCAGAATGCTTTGATTTCGCTCTTTACCCTCTTGCTACCTGAAAAATAATTCTCAACAAGATAATCAATTTTTTCAACCTTACTTAATTTTGAAAAACCAGAAATCATTTTCAAAGCTTACTCCTTCACAGCTTTAACTGTGAGAAAATTATTGGCAAACGAAAGCCCTCGACATAGTTGGGAAACATAATCACGTAGTGAATCAATTCCCTCATCTGCATAACTTAGAAATGGCGAGGCCATTCCAAAAACAGCATTCCCCTTAGATAATTGAGTCAGAAAATACCCATCCAAATAGGTTCTCACTCCACCTGATATGATGAAATTTGAACACTGGATTTCGCTTCCTGAATTCTCTAAGATTTTGTTGGTTTCCAGTACCATGTTTAGCGCAGTATGTCCAACATTGGTAAGGCCAGTATGTAAAGATAAGTCACTAGAATTACGCAATATTTCCAACTGTGAAAAGTTTGTCCCACCATAGGCGGCAAACTCAATAGCATCTATTGGAAGCTTCATCAATTCATAGAGACTTGCAGGCCCCATTCCCTGTCCCACTTCCTTTACGATAACTCTTAAGCTCGAGAGCTCTAGAAAATTCTTTATCGTCTCAAGGGGAGAAACTGAGATAATATCACCTTCAGGCTGGAACCACTCCTGAAGAGGATTTATATGAATCATCAGACCATCGGCCTGGAGATTTTTGACTATATTTTCAATCTTAGAAACTTCATCGCGATCAAGAAGTTCTTGAATCTGGGCCACACCAAGATTGGCATAGAAGGGTGAATCCCCCATATGAGCTCGAAGATTAAAGTCTTCAAAGAACTCTTCACTATCTAGTAGCATACGACATGAACCAAGTCCCATCCCCAGACCAAATTCACCGGCCACTTTTGAAAGGTTTTGGTTAATATGCCTGGCCTTTCCCGTTCCACCTGTCATTGAAGATATCCAAATAGGAAATTTCAACTTCTTGCCAAGAAACTCCATGGCCATATCATCACCACGACCTGGATGAGGACATAGCAAAGGCTCATAGTGAAATCTTTCATCTATTGTAGAATGTAGGGTTTGAGATTTATTCGTTAGCTCAATATGCTCGAGCTTTCTATCTCTATTTTCTGTGACCATAAGGCGTCAATGTAGCAAATTCTTGACAATTTTACTAGTTTTATAATTTTGACGCGACCCAAAGTAACTGAATATAGAAGAAACTAGAAACGCCACTTGCGATTTTTTCGCACTTCAAGAGTCTGGGGAATAAATTTGTAGCTCAACCAGTAACAGAACGCAGCAAATGGAATCGCACAAAGTACATCCAGTGTGTAGTGATACTTCAGCCCAAGAGTTGCCTGGATCATACCTAAACAAAAGAAGAGGAAGATATAGCGGTAGTGGTTCTTTATTTTGAACATCCAAATTGTAATTAAAATTGAGATACCGGCATGGCCAGATGGGAAGCAATCAATAAAGTTAGGATGTGATTGATAAACAAGATGATTAAAATACTTTCCAACAAATGACATCGGCAGGGAAAGCTCACTCATTAAATCGATATAGTACTGAGGTCCTGTAACGGGAACGATCAAATAGAGAAGATAGTTGAGATTGAAAAAAATAAGAACAGAGCCAACTAAACGACCGATCTTGGCCTTATTCCTCTCACTCAATTGAGAGTAATAGAAAAAGCCACCAAAGAAAGGAAAGAGATAATAAGTCATATATGAGATTTGCAAAAAATCATAATAGAGCCATTGGTAGCTTCCAAAGATATTCCCACTCACAATTTTAATAAAAGAAGCGACAGGCATAGAATAGAGCCAAAGATCAAAAGCGGAGAAGATATCATCATAGCGAAGAAGATCACCAGAGAGTTGGTCCAAAAGCCCTACCAGGTAGTAGTTTAAAAGAATTGTAATGGTAATAGAAATTGCCGTAAGTGCAAAAATTATCAGGGAACTTAACTTTGCGATTCTATCTCTTAGTAAGAAGAAAATAAGGGAGAAGAGAACAGGATAAATGGCCTCGAGAAGAGGTCCCCCCATAAAGAAGGAAATAGCAAAAAGAAATGTATTAAAGATCGATGTTGCAAGAGCTAATCTTCCAAGACCAAAGTCTCTTCGATATTCTTCCCATTCCCTTTTGTTATTTTCCATTCAAAACATTATAAAATCATAGCACATCACAAATATTTTACTAGAGTTGATTATGACTTCCCCATCTTACGATTTTTTCCTTATCTGCTTACCTGGTCTAGAAGACTACGCTCTCAAAGAGCTTGAACTTAAGAAGGACCTCTATGAACAAGAATTATTTCATCTCAAAAAGACAAGCGGAGGAATTGAATTCTCAACCCATGAATTAACTCAAGGTTTCAATGTCAATCACTACTCTCGTATTGGAACAAGACTTCTGTTGAGAATAGATCAATTTAAGGCCAGAGACTTTCCAAAACTCTTCAACAAACTCAAAAAAATAAACTGGAATGAATATATCTCTGGTTCAACTCCAGATTTAGTATTCCATGCTCAAAACTCTAAAATCTTTGATGAGAGAAAGGCCAAAAAATGCCTCCATGATGCCATGGAAGCTGTTTTTGCGGCCAATGCTCCAAAGAAGAAATACTTGGAGAACCCTTGGCAAACGAATCCAAAAGTTTATATGCGCTTTATGGATGACACATGTACTTTGAGTATTGATACAACGGGTGAAAGAATAGATAAACGTGGCCATAAATTACTCTCGGCAAAGGCCCCCATAAGAGAGTCAATTGCTGCGGCCATGTGTCTTCACAATAAGGAACTAATGAGTAAGCAGCTGCACTTTAGCAAATTTAAGAGCGTGGTTGATCCGATGTGTGGTAGTGGAACTCTCCTTTTAGAGTATCCAAATTGCTTTGACATCAATTATGACCGATACTTTCTCTATCAAGATTTTCCTAAGATTCAATTAAAGAAAATTCGAGTTGAAAACCAACAAGACTTTAAAATAATAGGTCGAGACCTTAGTGCTGAAAATATTGAGAGTGCCAAAAAGAATGCCATCAATTCATCTATTGAAAACTTTGATTTCAATGAAGTCGACCTCTTTAAAAATAATGAAGACTATAGTCAGTCCTTAGTTGTCATTAATCCTCCTTATAATAAGAGAATTAAAGTAGAAACTAATATTCACAATTTCATCAATAGAGTCATTGAGCATCTCGTTCAAAAAAACCAGGCCAGACTTATTTCACTTGTCATGCCAGAAACATTTAAACTCGAGGTTCCCAAGAATATGAAACTAATCGTGAGTAAGAGTATTAACAATGGTGGAATTAATGTGAAGTT
>NZ_AUNJ01000304.1 GCF_000447775.1 Bacteriovorax sp. DB6_IX | reverse complement strand
ACAATTTCAAGAATATCAATAAACTCTCTCTCACCTATAACAACTTTAAGATTATAGTTTCCTCTCATATCTGCGTGTACGTATCCATTAACTACTAACAGTAGCATCATAATAAAATTACTTCATTTCAACTCCAATCGTTGATTAATTATCAATTTAAATTTTAGGAATAAGATTTGATTAAATGGCCTTACGCCACCAAAGGATTGCAATTGAAATAGAGTATCGTACTAATCTACACATATAGGAATATATGTATAATGACTCATCTAAATATACGAGAAGTAATTTCTTACAACTTCAAACAATTAAAAGACTCTTTCAAGGCCGATAGAGATATGCGTAAAAGTATTGTCAGAAGTGATATCCTTTTCAGGACTACCATAACTAAACTTATGCAGTTCAAAAGTTTGATTGAAGCTAAAGTATGGGATACCAAAAGTCTCTTCGTATTTTCTATAGCTATATTTCAAAGCGATAGTACGCCCGATATTCTCTCTAAAAGTAATCGACTGATTCATTCCCTTCATCTGAAAACTATCAAATAGACTGGCCTCTAGACCAAATAAGATATCGTGATTTTGATTAAACTCATGAAGATAAGCAAGACCAAATCTAAGCCCATAAAAGTCACGTGTTTCGAAAATCTCATCAAAGATCGCCAATCTCTTTCTATAGAAAGTATGGTAGTCAACTTGGAAGAATAATTTAAAGTAGCTATCAAATGCCTTAAAAGAATTTATACTTTTTAATGAGTAGATATTACTTCCACTAATCATTTGCCCTTGAGAGATATTAATCGTGGGCTCTAAATTGGAATGAGTTTTGACTAAGTAAGAAAACTCAATATCAAAGAAATAGTCTTCCTCTGAGCTGACTCTCTTTCTTATAAATAACTGTGGAGAATGGAGTGCTTCTTTTTCCGATCTTTCAACATCACGGCTTTCATCATTTAACTCAAGATGGGTGTCGATTACATCAAACTGCCAAGCAGCAGATAGAGAAAGCATCCAATCTGTTGCAAATACATAACTCAGCGTTGGAGTAAATGTATAGGCCATTTTTTCGGCTTCCAGTATAT
>NZ_AUNJ01000303.1 GCF_000447775.1 Bacteriovorax sp. DB6_IX | reverse complement strand
AAAAAGAGAAAGACAAAGCCAAGTCCCATTAGAGCCTTTTCTCTAAACGAATTGAACTTAAAAGGATTAAATCCTTGCTTGATTTGAATATTGAAAGGGTTTGCGGATAACTCTATTTCTGTAACATTAGCTTCACTTTTAAAAGCTGGAAACAGCGTCTCTGTTAGATAATTTAGCGATGGAACTGATAATGACACAACTCCATCTTTATCAGCTTTCATTAAGACATCACCAAAAGTATAGCGATTTTCTATATTACTAAAATCAGATTTATTTTTTAATTGCGTAAAGATAAGTGAAACCGATTCTTTTATTTTATGATCAACAAGAGTCATTTCATAAAGACTAAGTTCTTTGAATTGATAAGTATCATCCAGAGAATTTAACCTCTTAACGGCCAGTGCCTTATCCCAGCTACCATTCTTTTTTAGTTGAGACTCGAGAAATTTCTTTTGATCAATCTTAGATAATGAATTGAACAGCTTCCAGTCACTTTCATTTTTTGATTTAGTTGGGAAGAAACTCTTATCAACTAGCCTCCCATTACGATCAACCTTTACTGTGATAGCATTTGAGTCAGACTCTTGCTTATAGTTTTGCACGAGGTAATCTTGCCAGCTTTTTGTCCACCCCTTAACAAGATTAACTTTTTGCTGGTTTATATATAACTGATACATCTCTTTTTCGTATGACTCTCTAAGAGTGAACGAGAAAATCACTAGAACCAGTCCTAAAATGAATGTGATAATCGATATTTTCTGCTTCATTACTATTTTTTATCCGATTCATGTCATGGGAATATCATGAGATAAAATTATAACTACGTCCGAGTATTAAATTTGCGAAATTGCTTACGTTACTTTATTCTTTCATTACAGTTAGTTATTGTCACTATGCCCGAACTCTTAGTTCAGGCATCATTAGAAATAAGTCTTTGATATTAATAAGATAGAGCAAGGGCATGCCAGAACTACCAGAAGAAAAGATCGCAATGGACCTAAAAGATTAGAATCATTTTGGTCTACGATGAGTACTGAGTTCTCAACTTTATCAATGCTTATCACAAATAATCTAGAATGATTTCAATTTATAAAAGTTGGGTCTAATAGGACTAATGGTTCTAAAGATTATTTGAAATAATTTTTGCAGTAACCTCTAGTTTCTCTCTTACCGACTCTTCACTATCATGATGAGAAAACCCTATTTTATGACCATCTCCCTTAAACCTTGGAGCTATATGTAAATGAGAATGTGGAACTTCTTGACCAGCAATTTCTCCATCAGAAAGAAAAATATTGAAGCCTTCTGAATTTAACTCAGACTTTTCAATCCCACCTGTAATCTTTTGAGCAGCTTGAAACATATGTCCTACTATCTCTGAAGGAATATCTGCAAAGCGCTCACAGTGAATATTCGGCACAACTAAAACATGACCTCTATTAACTGGAGCGATATCTAAAAATGCAGTAACTACATCATCCCTATAAACAAATGAGCCTTGATACTCACCACTCAATATTTTACAAAAAACACAATCCATAACGACCTATACTTTTCACTATCTATAGTTATAATTAGTTATCTATAATTATATCTGATTATCAGGAGCTATCAATAACTTATGCCCGAACTACCCGAAGTCGAAACCATCAAATCTCAAATAGAACCAAAACTCCCAATAAAAGTGGAGAAAATCATTCTATCTGACCTGTCCGATTCCATTGTAAAAACCAAGGACTACCCTCTTGATTCATTCACGATCGAAAAGATTGAAAGGCAGGGAAAAGTTTTAAGGTTTTATCTTGATGGAGATCGAAGAATTATCAGTGGCCTGGGAATGAGTGGCTCGTGGAGAATTGCACAGCGGCCGATTGGTGAGAAGCATACTCATGTCATTTTCTCTGGCACAAATTGCGATGGTGATATTCATCTTGGTTATATCGACCCTAGAAGATTTGGGGTCATGCATTTTTTTAATCTGGAGAATGAAGCTCAGTGGCTGACAAGACTTGGACCAGATGTTTCAAAGCCTGAGTTTAATTTGGAATACTTGCTTAAATTGAAAAGAGAAAAACCAAATAAGGTTATAAAGCCATTTCTTCTAGAACAGAATTTCTTTGCAGGCGTAGGAAACTACATGGCCAGCGAGTTTTGTGCACGAGCGGGTATTCGACCGACTCGTCGTATGAAAACCTTATCAAAGACTGATCTGGAAAATCTTCTAAAGGCAACAAAAGCTGTTTTGGATGATACGATTACAACTGGAGGAACGACATTTTCTGGTGGTTATCAGGATGCTTATGGTGATAAAGGTGAAGGTGTTAAGAACCTCGTGGTTTTCTATCAGAAAGTTTGTGGTCTTTGTGGTGAGGAGTCAGTAAAGAAAATCACTCTCGCGCAACGAGGGACTTACTACTGCCCTCATTGCCAAAAGTAGTTTATTCTAAAAAAGACTATCGTAGTCGCAATCTTTTACAGAACTTAGATCGATGATCTCATTTGATGGAAGTGAGAAGTCACCAGATAATCCATTGTGCCAATCCTCATGGTCATGAAAAACTGAGAATGCTGTTCCATCTGCTGAAGAGATGGCATCAATTCCAAAATTCCCGGCACCATCATCTGTCACCATCCCGATATCAAAGATATACTCTCTGCCCGTTTTTGTATTGATGACTGAGACGTGATCATTTCGTAGATCACTGAAAAATGCCTGCTCATATGTATTGGCATCATTCATTGTCTCTCCAGAGAGATTCACTTGAAACTTGTAATCCCCTACCTGACAAGCGGCTTGTGCGGCCTGATAAAAAGTCAGAAGACTCATGAGAATTAGTGCTGTGTTCTTGATTAGTGCTTTCATATTTTTTCCTTAGTATTTCTTCTTAGTAATTCTTAGGGCCATGCTTTGCGATCAATCTCTTCTTTGTAAGGCGAATAAGTCTCTTAAGAGATGTGAACTTCTCCTTGCCCTTTCGATTGCAGAGTTGATCATTTTCAGTGGCAAGCTCAACAACAGTCTTTCTTACCTGCTCATAAGTATAATTCGAATTCTTATACTTTTTATTCACGCGCTTAACAAAAGTCGCAAAGAGGTTGTGCTCACGCTTATACTTATTTTCTTGAAGGTTTAAGACTTCCTCTTCTAGTTTTGAATCAAGATCCTGATTCGCCAGCTCACTTTCTTCAATCTCAGAAATCTTTAACACAATATAAGCTCCAACAATTCCCCTCTCATTCTTTAAAAGATCAAAGAAGCCCGCTACAGTTGTCGCAGTTAGAACCACAGGAATGGCACCCGGAACAACGGCCACAACAAAACCAGCAGCTGGTTTACCCACCACCTTTGTCAGCCAGTAATATCCTTTTAACTTATAGACCCAACCTTGTTGATCTTCATCAAGATCTGCATCAGGATAGAACTCTTCAATCTTTTCCTGATAGGCCTGCATACACTGATACTCAGCGAAGGCCTTGGTCGGCAATAGCAATACCGTGGCACAGATAACTGTGCTTAAAATTAGTTTCTTCATGGGGCATTCATATCAGAAAAACGCTGCACACAGTCAAAAACTGTAATAATTTCTTATTTGAAGTGACCGTGGTTCAAGTAAAATCAATCATTTAGCACTGCGGCTTTTCACAATTAATTATATCTAACTATAATTTTTGTTTCCCCTAATTCTAAAGCATGGAGAATATATGAATAAAGTAGAATTTCCAAAAGAACTCATTCAGTGCCCAAACCTGATTGGTGGTGAATGGACTCAAGGACAAGGTGACAAGATTGAAGTCTTCTCTCCTTATAATGGAATGGTTGTTGGACAAACAAATGCGGCGACTTCTGAAGAAGTTAGAGTCGCTATCGATAAGGCACACCAGGCCTCAAAAACTTGGAAGGCCACTCCCCTAAAAGAGCGCACGCAAGTCATGTTCCGTTTTAGGGATATCCTACATAGAGATATCGAGAAGATCTCTAATATGGTCTCACTAGAAAGTGGAAAAACACTTGGTGAATCTAAGGCCGGTATTATGAAGGGAATTGAAGTCCTAGAATTTGCTCTATCACTACAAAATCTTGATGGTGGTGGGAAGATGGAAGTCTCACGTGGTGTCCACTGTGAGTATCGTCGTGAAGCACTTGGTGTTGTTGCTTCAATTACTCCATTTAACTTTCCGGCAATGGTTCCAATGTGGACAATTCCAATTGCAATCACACTTGGAAATGCCTATGTGTGGAAACCATCTGAGAAAACACCTCTAACGGCCACTCTTATTGGACAAGCACTTATTGAAGCAGGTCTTCCTGCTGGAGTTATGACAATTCTAAACGGCCAAGTTGAGACGACAAATAATATTATCGACAATGATCATGTCATGGCGGTTGGTTTTGTTGGCTCATCTAAAGTTGCAAAAATTGTTTATCAAAGAGCAACGTCACACGGAAAACGCGCCCTATGCTTAGGTGGGGCTAAGAACCATATTGTTCTTCTTCCTGATGCTGATCCGGCCATGGCGGGAACAGGTATTGCTGACTCATTTACAGGGTGTGCAGGGCAACGTTGTATGGCAGCTTCGGTTCTACTTGCAGTTGGTGATGTTGAAGCGCAAATTTCGAAAATCAAAGAAAGAGCTCAAGAAACAACAATTGGGACTAAGATGGGTGCCATCATCACAAAGGAACAAGTTGAGTTCCTTAATAAGGCCATTGACGAAGCTGTTGCCGAAGGAGCGACACTTCTACTTGATGGAAGAAAAGATCAAGCACCACAAGGTCTTGAAGGTGGTTACTGGTTAGGTCCAACAATTCTTGATGGAGTTAAGCCAGGAACTCAAGCTGCTATCACAGAACTCTTTGGGCCAGTGATCTCAATCATCAGATGCAAGAATATGACTGAGGCCCTAGAGATTGAAAATTCTAATCAATATGGAAATGCAGCAAGTGTATTCACAAATAACGGGGCCATGGCAGAACTTGTTTGTCAAAATGCAAGCGCTGGTATGGTTGGGGTTAATATTGGTGTTCCTGTTCCGAGAGAACCATTTAGTTTCGGTGGAATCAACGAATCAAAATTTGGTTATGGGGACATCACGGGGGAAAACTCACTCAATTTCTGGTCAGATGTTAAAAAAGTCACAACTAAGTGGCAGATGCAAAATGACCATAATTGGATGAGCTAAGACATTAGGTGCGCGATGACGGCTTATGACTCGTAAGAAAATAAAGAGAGAGATTTTCTTATGACGAAGAGTGATCGTGCACTTTTTACATTTATTCCGTTTAAAGTTTGTAATGAGAGGAGACAAATATGACGAATGAAGAAATCAAAAACATGAAGTTTGAAAGGGCCAATCATGTGGTTCTCACTTCACACATTAATCAGATCTATAAAGAATCTCTCCCAATTAACTGGGGAGCGAAGGACCCAAAACAAAGAGGTCCAGTTATCGCAACGATTTCGCAAAAAGAAAATAGAAATGCAATTGGGACACACAGTGGGTCTTATACTGTTTATCGCGCCCTTTCGATTGCTCAGGGGAAATTCCCTAGTGATCACAAGCCTGATCTTGAAAATACTCACGCCACAGCAAAAATTGGGCCACACGACTCTTGGTATGATCCGGAGAAAATGGTTTCAATTGATCCTTGGGGAGGTCATGTTCAAGAAATCTTTAAAGAAGAAATTGATTCAGGAATTAATGTTAAACCAACAATTGCTGTCACTCAGGCAAGACTTCAACTGCCAGAGATCTACGATGCTATTGCCAAAGGTCGTCTCAAACCAGATGGAAAAATTATTACAGAAAATGGTGATATCAACGTCACAAAGATTGCTCTTGAACCAGTTTGGTACCTACCGGGAATCGCCAAACGACTAAAGATTTCTGAAGGTGAACTGAGAAAGATCCTCTTCAATGAAACCGGAGGAATGTTTCCAGAGCTTGTGACGAGACCTGATCTCAAAGTTCTACTTCCACCAATCGGTTCATCTACCGCTTATGTTTTCGGGAATGTTGATGATCTCGCAAATCCAGAAGTCGAACTGGCCTGTCGTGTTCACGATGAGTGTAATGGATCAGATGTATTTGGTTCTGATATCTGTACTTGTCGTCCATACCTTACTTATGGAATCGAGCATGCAGCTAAAACAGCACAAAATGGTGGTGTTGGCCTTATCGTTTATTTTAGAAAGGAAGGACGTGCTCTAGGTGAAGTCACAAAATTCCTTGTTTATAACGCAAGAAAGAGACAAGAAGGTGGAGACTCTGCGGCCAACTACTTCAAGAGAACAGAATGTGTTGCCGGTGTTGAAGATGCCCGCTTCCAGGAGTTGATGCCGGATATCCTACACTACTTTGGTGTTAAGAAAATCCACAATCTTCACTCAATGTCTAATATGAAGTACGACGCGATCGTAGGAAGTGGAATTGAAGTCGTTAATAGAATATCAATCCCACCAGAACTTATCCCAGCTGACGCTTCAGTAGAAATGGAGGCAAAGAAAGCCGCCGGTTATTTTACAGATGGTGACGTCAAAAACACTGACGAGTTACACAAGGTTCAAGGAAGAAAATTAGAGGAATAATATGAATGATAAAATTAAATACCTACTAAGTGCGAAAGCCGTTAGAGAGAGAACCACAAAACTCTTTGACCTGACAAAAGAAGGAAAGACGCACTTTGAAATTCACGAAGAGAAACTCCCTGAAGTGGCGGAGTTTGTTCTCGAAGTCATCAAAGATAATTACCCAACTTTAGAAATCCCTTTCCACTCGAGATGGGGACATTTTCAAGTTGGTGGCGTCGATAGAAACTCACAATTAGATGAGAAACTTCAGTCTCTTGATCCAGTAGAAAGGGCCCGAACAAAACTTGATCTCGTTATTACTTCAGTTCTTTTAGACGCAGGAGCTGGTGCAACATGGTCCTTTGATGAAAATGGAAAATCATTTAATCGTTCAGAAGGTCTAGGAGTTGCAAGCTGGCATATGTTTATGAATGGAGCTTTCTCAAGTGATGGCTCACTTAGAGCCGATGCGAAAAAACTCATGAATATTGATTCTCAAGATATAGAGAAGGCCTTTCAAGTTTCTCAGAGCAACCCTCTTATCGGTGTTTCAGGAAGAGCAAGCCTACTTTGTTCTCTAGGTAAATGTGTGGCCGCAAAACCAGAAGTTTTTAAAGATGGACGTCCTGGTAATATTATCGACCACATGATCGCAACCAAGGGAAAGAGTTTTGAAGCAGAAGACCTTTTAAAAGCGGTCCTCATAAACTTTGGAGATATCTGGCCTTCTAGAATTAATATCGATGGTGTGAATCTTGGGGATGTTTGGAATCACCCACTACTTGGTGAAAAGAATGATCTCGACTCACTTGTTCCATTTCACAAACTTTCTCAATGGCTAACATACTCATTAATAGAGCCAATTGAGCAGGCCGGTGTTGAAATTCATAGTGCCTCTAAAATGACTGGACTTGCAGAGTATCGTAATGGAGGGCTCCTTATTGATACTGGACTAATAACTTTAAAAGACACTGCTCTTCTTAAAAAGGCCCACAAACCAGATAGTGAAGTCATTATCGAGTGGCGTGCCTTAACAGTTGTTATGCTTGATAAAATTGCTGACATTGTAAGAGAGAAACTTGGTTTTAACTCTGAAGAATTCCCACTCGCAAAAGTTCTCGAAGGTGGAACATGGTGGGCCGGAAGACGTATCGCCAAGAAGTTAAGAGAAGACTCTTCTCCCCCACTAAAACTGGATAGTGACGGGACTGTTTTTTAAGGAGATTAGAATGAAAAACTTTACAGAAATAAAGCATCCAATACTACAACATAAACTTTCAATCCTAAGAGATAAGCAAACGAACTCAATTGGTTTTCGCGGAATCATGAATGAGCTAGGAAAATTTCTAGCATATGAATACTCTAAGAACATGCCAACGGAAGAGTTTGACTTAGAAACTCCTCTTGCAAAGACAAAAGGGACTCGTCCAAAGACTTACCCTACGATTGTCTCAATCATGAGGGCCGGTAACGGAATGATCGAAGGAGTTCTAGAAACACTTCCATTTTCAAGTGCAGGACATATTGGAATTTATCGCGATAAATTTATTAATAATACAGTTGAGTACTACTTCAAACTCCCAGAAGGCTCTAAAGGAAGAGATGTTCTTCTGATTGATCCAATGCTTGCCACTGGAGACACGGCCATTGCCACGATTGATCGACTCAAACAATACGAAGTAGGTAAAATCACAATGATGTCCGTTCTTTGTAGCCCACAAGGTATTGAAAGATTACATCATTTCCATCCTGATGTTGACATTATTTGTTTAAGCAAGGAAGAAGGATTAAGCGACAATGGTTATCTCTTACCAGGTATCGGTGATGCTGGTGATAGATTATACAACACAAAGTAGGTTCCATGAGTAAAGATATTCTCATCATTGGGGTTGCCGGAGGAAGTGGTTCTGGAAAAACGACCTTTGCTTCCCGCCTCCAAGATATGATTGGCCCCTCACATTGTGGAGTCGTCGGACAGGATAGCTACTATATTGATCAATCAAGTAAGTTTGATCACGATGGTGGTTCAGTGAACTTTGATCACCCAAACTCCCTTGATTTTAATCTGATGGGTGAACACCTCTTTCAGATCAAACAGGGATCAGAGATTCAAATTCCAATCTATGATTTCGCAACTCACTCTAGGCTTGAAAAAACGAATCTCTTCACACCAAAGAGAATAGTTTTTGTTGATGGGATTTTGATTTTTTCTCAAGACCCAGTGCTTGAGCAACTTGATCACAAGGTTTTTATCGACTGCCCAGAAGAGCTAAGGTTCTCAAGGCGTCTCAACCGCGATGTTAAAGAGCGTGGAAGGACTCCAGAAGGGGTTAAGAATCAATTCCTCAAACAAGTTAAGCCTATGCATGATGAGTTCGTTGAACCATCAAAAGATCACGCCTGCGACATTGTCTGTGTCGATGACTTTGATGAAAAGCTCGACAAATGGGCCGAATACATTACAAAGAACTTTTTATAAGCTATGATATCTCCTAATTAAGGAGATATCATGACTCATAACTCACCACTCAAGGCCCTATGGAACCACTTCACAGATAAGAGGTCCAAGGTTATTGAGGCCTCAATATATTCAGTACTCAATAAGATTTTCGATATTGCCCCTCCACTACTCATTGGATTAGCAGTCGATACGGTAGTCAAAAAGGAAAGCTCATTTGTTGCAGACTTTGGAATTACTAACCACCTTCACCAGATGTATCTTTTGGGATTTCTCACATTCATTATCTGGGCCCTTGAATCTCTCTTTGAGTTCCTCTTCAAAGTCAGATGGCGTCACATTGCTCAAGAAGTGCAACATGCCTTTAGAATGGAAACATATGAACACTTACAAAGACTACATATTTCATTCTTTGAAAATCAAAATACAGGAAATCTAACGACAGTTATGAATGACGACGTTAACCAACTCGAGCGCTTTCTCGATGTTGGGGCCAATGAAGTTCTTCAACTTCTGACAACTGTTATTTCGATTGGAACCATATTCTTCATTATCTCACCAACCATAGCCAGCCTATCATTCCTACCAGTACCGTTTATTCTTTGGGGATCATTTTACTTCCAAAGAAGAATCGCACCAAGATATCTTGGGGTAAGAGAAGAGGCAGGGATGCTTGCCAGTATGCTTGTGAATAATCTCTCAGGAATGGCGACAATCAAATCTTATGTGGCCCAAGTTTTTGAAAGAAAGCGCCTAGGGCAACAGAGTTTGGCCTATGCCGACTCAAATAAAAAGGCCATTGTACTTTCATCTTCTTTTTCTCCCCTGATCAGAATGGTTGTCCTTTGTGGATTCCTCTTCGCTCTTGTTCTTGGTGGAATTCATGTATTTGAGGGAAAACTGGAGGTTGGATCATACTCTGTGCTAATCTTTCTTGTTCAAAGACTACTATGGCCTTTAACACGCCTGGGTGAAACATTTGATCTCTATCAAAGAGCAATGGCCTCGACAAATAGAATCATGGACCTATTAAAGACTGAAGTTCAAATTAATGATGGGTCAAAAACATTGGCCCACGACAGCTTCAGTGGAAATATTAAAATGCAAGATGTGTCTTTCTCATACGAGTCAGGTAATAAAATCCTTCACAATATTAATCTCGATATTTCTCCCGGAAAAACAGTCGCCCTTGTTGGTACGACAGGTTCTGGAAAGAGTACAATTCTCAAATTACTTCTTCGCTTCTATGATGTAAGCGAAGGAGAAATTACCGTTGATGGCCATAATATAAAAGATCTCGAACAGGATAACTTGCGCTCACTTATTGGTTTTGTTTCACAAGATACTTACCTCTTTCACGGAACAGTTATGGATAATATTCTCTATGGTAGCTTTGATAAAACACGTGAAGAAGTTATTGAAGCGGCGAAGATGGCAGAGGCCCATGAATTTATTCAGGCCCTTCCTCAGGGTTATGACACAATCGTTGGAGAAAGAGGACAGAAATTATCTGGAGGCCAAAGACAGAGAATCTCAATTGCCAGAGCACTTATTAAAGACCCTCACCTCTTTATATTTGATGAGGCCACAAGTGCGGTTGATAATGAAACAGAAGCTGCAATTCAAAGATCACTCGAAAGAATTACAAAGGATCGCACTACAATTATGGTCGCCCACCGTCTTTCGACAATTAAACACGCAGATAAGATTATTGTGTTAGAAAATGGAAAGATCCTTGAGCAAGGAACTCATGACGAACTAACTCAAAAAAATGGTATGTACAATGCTCTCTGGCAAGTCCAAACGGGTGCCCGCGTTCAAAAGACATAGTATTTGACTACTCCACCATCCAAAGCCTTAGCACCTGCGAAACAAAAGGTGCATGGCACCTTTGCGATATCGAAAAATTAGATAGATTGGATAGAACCATTATAATTTACACGGGGTGGTGGGTTCTCTATATTGCCTCCAACGAAGAGAGAAAAGAAAACAATATAGGAGACACCACTATGAAAGCACTATTACTAGCACTTATCACTACATCAACATTAGCTAGCGCAGTTTGCGAATCAGGGAATATCTGGGAACTTGAGAAAGAATCAAAGTTCACAGTTGTTTCAAGTCAAAGGGCCGTTCTTACAGAGGACGAGTTCAATAAGATTCCTAATATCGGTCAAGACTATGAGGATGCCTATGAGAACTGCCACGATGCCATTGAAAAAGTCGAGTTAAAGCATAGTGTAACAGGTGAAGAAGTCACAATGTATTACACAATTGAAGATCACTGTGATGGTGGAAACTCTTTCGGTTCTATCTTAGATAGTAAGGGAGAATTGATCACAGAAATTCACGATAGCGATATTTATTGCGAATAAAGAACGAAGGCTCCGAAAGGAGCCTTTTTTATTAGAATAAGAATTTTAAACTTGAGTAAACAGCATCATTGGCCCTATAGGCGGCCCAGTAAGATGTGTCCTTTGGAGAGCGAATCAACTCCATCCCCACATTGAATGAGGCACGATTGAAGATCATATAATTGGCCTCGGCCTTCAGGATATTATCTCTTCTTTCAATATCATATTTTAAGTCGACCATGACATTGAAGAAATCATCGAAGTAATAACGAGCTCTCGCACCAATGGCCCTCTTCCACTTAACAGTTTCTGAGTAGAAATCATCACTCCCTCTCGTATTATCCGTAATATTGTGGATGTAGTTCAGAGAGAGAATATATGAGCCACGGTTTAGATTGGCCGATGTATGGAAGTAACTTTCTTTATCGTAAGCAGGCTTAATCGAGAAATACTCAGACTCGAATACCTTATTATTCTCTTTAAGAGTTCCAAGATCTAAAATCTCAAAGTCTTTCCCAAGCTTGGCGTTAGGGTCATTAACGTCAAATCCCATAACCATTCTTGTTGAACCAAATCTCTGTCTATACTGAAGACCATAAACAGCGTGGTGGTTAACAATAGGATTGGCCACGACGTTAATACGATCGAGACTTTCATTCATATAAGCTTCAGCATTCATTCTCAGGTTTGGTTCGGGCTTATAAAGGAAGTATCCCGAAACCTCACTTCTATCCTTATCCCAAGAATAAGAAATTCGACCACCAAGCGACTTCTTCAAAAGTACGTCCTGAGCAATATTTGGCATATTGATATCAAAGTACAGAGGTACTTCTTGTCCTTCAATAATCGTGGCCACAGGAGGTAGTCTCACCCACTCAGAGTTGGAACTAATTCTTCCGTCTTTAATATCAAGACTTGGGTTAAGAGAAGGAATATTAAGATATGAGAAGAATAATGAGACAGAAAGATTCTTTGTCACACGCTTGTCATATTGAATCCCTGTGAGTCCCTCTTTCTTTTCTCCAAGAAGGTAGAAACCTTGATTTGGATTTATCGTAGCAAGAAGCCAGTACTGCTCGTTCTCATTCCAGTTAAGGATTTGACGACCAACACTTAGTCGACTCTCTCTATCTGTCCATTCCATGTAAGCTTCAGGAACAGAGAAGTTAAATTTGTTATCATTATTAATATAAAGTCTAAAATCACTATCTAAGTGAGCTGTTGAGTTGAGAGGGTTTCCATTAGCAGTCACACTAATTGCGGCCCAATCATCAAAGTCAGTTTTAGTATCTGGTGTATTTAGCCTTTGGAATTTTTCATATGAGAAATTACCTGAGAAATCAGCTGCGTGGAGGGCTCCCGTGCCCGCCATAAGCGCAAGTAATGTAAGAGTTTTAAATATTTTCATGAGTTCATTTAAGCAAAGTTAATACAATAATGAAAGTTTTAATAACGCACCGTGTAAATATCACCCAATATGGGCTTTTACCTTTCCATTCTGCTCTATTTTTCCTAAAATTTATAGAACCGGTTATTATTTTTTAGGAGTTACCTACTAACGTGTTGAAATTACAAAGATTTTTAACATATATCATTGTATCTGTGCTAATCGCATCATGCGGTTACGTAGAAGATGATCCAGTCAAAGACTCGCGTATCTTCGTTTCTGACGAATTATCAGCAGGTTGTAAGATTGACACTGACCGAATCAAAAATATGTTTGAGGAAATCATTAAAAGAGACCTCGAATGTGTCAAAACTCAATTAGATAAGTTTAAATTTGTAAGAAGTGTAAACCCAGATCTTTTATCTGAAGCAGATATTCAAAGATTCATCAGAAAGTTCTTTGATGATCCAGAAGATATCGTTGATGGTCTTAATCTTCTTTTCCAACTTAATACTCT
>NZ_AUNJ01000302.1 GCF_000447775.1 Bacteriovorax sp. DB6_IX | reverse complement strand
TTACTGGCCTAACTCTGTGTCTCGGTGCTTATTACTATGTTGGGCATAATAAAGAGTCAAAGCGTATCGGTCTTTTTGATCGCAAAAATCCTTACTCAAGAAAGCCGGCAAGTTTACCTATTCGTAGGGAAGTTGTACAAAAAGAAGTAAAGAAAGAGGTGAAAGTAGAAACCCTCGATGTGGCCAAATCTCGTCTGGCCAAGATTAAGGATTGTTACACGCAAAAGTGTAATATTTCTCTT
>NZ_AUNJ01000301.1 GCF_000447775.1 Bacteriovorax sp. DB6_IX | reverse complement strand
ACAGGAAAGCTTGCATAGGCCTTCATCGAAGTTATTAAGGTAAAGAGTGAAGTAAAAAACCTTTCTTCATATAAAAATTACCTCTAGCTAAAAAATAAAGCATTTGGAATTTATTATAGCGAAAACAAGCTGTGGACACGCCCGAGTGGGCGTCATTTACAAGGGTGTCAAAATCTTTTACAACAATCTTTTATTTCAATGACTTAGTGCTATCGTGCCCTTGAAAAGAGGTCTGAAATAATAAAACCAATTCCAATTCTTTCCGTTTTCTTGTCATAATCGATTAGGGAG
>NZ_AUNJ01000300.1 GCF_000447775.1 Bacteriovorax sp. DB6_IX | reverse complement strand
GAGTTTTGAGAAGGAAAAGGTCCTGAGTTAACTTGATGCCAACGAAGCTGTTCTTTTCCATCTTTTGTTCTAAGAATAACCTTAGCTCCAATACCATTAGCATTTGCTTTTTTGGCCTCAAGCTTAAAGCTAATTGACTTCCCTGTATTTTTGAGACGATTCTCAAAGAGATAGAGTTTTCTCTGAATCCTCTTATCGCGAATATCTGTTTGTGAGACAAGAATATCTAATTTCCCATCACCATTAAAATCAAAATAAACACTTCCAACAGGATTTAGAATATCAAGTCCATAACTTTTGGCCATATCCACATAGGCATGATCAGGCTCTTGGACAAAGAGAATTAAGCGAGAGTTTGGTGGGAAACCACTATTTTCAATAAGAAAATCCACTAACCCATCATTATTAACATCCAACCAATTGGCCCTTTGATCACCCTGATTCCAATTATCAACTCCTGCATCAGAGATATATTCATTCCTAATAAAGGTAGGAGGAAAACCTAAACCTTCACCAGTTAGTATACTAGAGCGATCACGAGATTCAGAATCAAGGGAATGGGAAATCTCTCCAACGACAATATCCATAATTCCATCATTATTATAATCGGCACATAGAGAGTAAGTTGAGTTTCCTCCACCTTTTGGAATAAGCTCTCCTTCTCGGTCCTGAGCAAAACCGGAGGCTTTCCCATAATCGTTATATTTAAAAATACCCTTTTGAGATTCTTGAATCCAAAGCTTATTTAAATAACCCGCAGAAGAGCTTGTTAAAATATCAACTCTCCCATCACCATCAATATCACAATGAGAAACACCAAAGGTCGGAGTTAACGCCTCATCCTCATCATAGCCTGTAAGCGCACCTGATATATCGTGTAGCTTCTTATCGACATAAGTATAGAGCCTGTCATACATTAGCTGCTCTCGACCTTGCTTGGTTTTATCAAACCAATTTCCCACGTAGAAGTCGAGACTTCCATCACTATCGTGATCAAAGGTTGCAATTGATGTGACAGGATTACGTCCTTTAAAGTGATAGCTCTTATCTTCTTTAAAAACGATATTCCCTCTTTCTTTAACACCCATAAAGAATTCGAATTCGGCGCTGTTGTTAATTCTGTTTTTGATAGTGAGCGGCCACTAAAATATCGGCAATTCCATCTTTATTAAAATCATCAATATTTAAAAAAGAAGCCTTCACAGGAATATCAAAGAAAATATTTTTGGCCGGTGTGAAACCAGAATTATTACGAATGTAGAAGACAGGACTTGAGTAAAATTCAGGAAGAACAACGAGATCTTCTTTATGATCACCATTTAAATCGTAAATATAGAAACGAGTAGGCCCTAATATTGCCCAATCCAACCTTCTCAGAAATATCGACAAATGATGAAGACTTCTGAGTTGGACCAGAATTAGTTGGAGTTAGCTTCTTTTTAATACGACTGGCATAACTTTTTTTATCAACTGTGGAACGTTTTTTTCAGACGTTCCACAGCTAGCAAAAAGTAAGACTAATGATAAAGATAGACCTAGCTTTTTCATTATCTTAGAAATCGATAATATCTAATCCATAACCATCATTATCACAAACCTGCTTTGCAGTTTGAGCAACGAGCTTATCCTGATTAGATGTCATCTCTTTTAAGTTCTTAACAAAAGTACTTCTGGCTTCTCTCAGAGCAACTTTAGCAAGATTCATTACATAATCTTTCTTAGCTTGACCAACATCACTCTTTTCCATAATAGCAGTTGTTCTCGACATTACTGCCAGCATAACGTAGAGTTCAATGGCCATATTAGCGAGTCTTTGCTGAGGAAGTTCATTATCAATAATCTTCTTCCCATATTTCATAAGAGTATTTTCAACTTGAATTGAGAATCCACCAAGCATTGAATTAAAGTAACCTGCATATTCTTCTAACTCAGGGTGAACTTTTGAAATTGATCTATGACCAATCATCTTTGTCACTCTATTCTTTGCAAAATTTGTCAGGACACCAAGTGACTTGATTGGATCTTGTAGTGCTTTAGAAACATCAGAAATCTTTCCAAGCTCTTTAAGTCCCTCAGATGGTCCTCTTACTCCAGAAAGAGCTAAGAAACATCTAAGAATTTCATTTGTTCCCTCAAAGATGAGGTTAATTCTTGTATCCCTCATGATTCTCTCATAAGGATACTCTTTCATATAACCATTACCGGCAGCAATTTGTAGACCTGTATCAACGACCTTCCAAAGAGACTCTGAACCATAAATTTTACAAACGGCTGTCTCTAGGTAGTAGTCATTTAGACCCTTACACATATTTCCAGTTGTTAAGTAAACAATACTCTCTGTCGCGTAACAACGTGCTGCCATTTCAGTCAATTTTTCTTGGATCATTCCAAACTCAGCAATTGATTTCCCGAACTGCTTTCTTCCCTTAGCGTGTTCAGTTGCAAGCTTAAGAATTGTCTTCATTCCACCGACACACCCAGCACCTAGTGATAGACGTCCAGAGTTAAGAACATTCATTGCAATCTTAAAGCCTTTACCTAATTCACCAAGAATATTTTCTTTCGGAACAACTACTTTATCAAAGTAAACAGCACGAGTTTCAGAAGCTCTAATCCCCATTTTGTTTTCTTTTTCACCAAAAGAAACACCTTCCATTCCCTTTTCTACGATAAAACAAGAGATTTTCTCTTTAACTTCTCCATTAATTTCATGATCAGTCTTACAAAAAACTGAGTAGAATTCGGCCATACCAGCATTTGTGATCCAAAGCTTTTGCCCAGTGATTGTATAAGTTCCATCACCGTTATCAACGGCCTTAGTCTTAATAGAGTAAGCATCTGATCCAGAACCTGGCTCTGTTAAACAGAAGGCGGCCATTGACTCACCTGTGGCCAACTTAGGTAGCCACTTATCTTTTTGTTCTTGATTTCCTTCATTAAGAAGAGCTCTATAACCAATTGACTGGTGAGCCCCTAACATTGTCGCAACTGAGCCATCAAATGATGCAACTTCAGCAAAGACACGACTATATAATGAGTAATCAAGCTCTAGACCGCCATATTGTTCTTCAACGGCCATTCCGCAAAGACCTAGTTCAGCAAGTCCTCTAATTACCTCTTCAGGAATTTTTGCTTCCTCATCCATCTTTTCACCGTCAATCGCATCTTCACAATACTTATTGACTGCATTGGTCATCTCTTTTCCAAATTCTACCTGCTCTTCTGAGAAGTGTGGAAATGGAAAAACATTTTTCTCATCGATTTCACCATAAAAGAAGCTTCCAACAATGGAATCCATCATCGTTTTTTCGTCTGACATTATAAATTCCTTTTTTATAAAAATTAGATAGCGATATTCTAACATTCTTTAGTTACCAGATACAGTATTTAATACCGGAGTGTTTTACTAAAGATATACTAGACAAATTTACCCCGTCATAACCTTCTTGATGCTTTGAGACATATTGCCTAAAATATTAGAAAGACAATTTTTAACCAAAGTTGACATATGACCAAGAAAAAGAATGGACTCTTTTCAAAAATCACAGACAAGCTTCGCAGCAAGAAGGAAGATAGCGAGTATTCTGACGAGTATGAGGAAGAATATGAACTAGATTCTGATGAAGAATCAGAAGACGAAGACGAAGAAGATGACGAAGAGTATGAGTATGTCGACGAAGATGAAGAAGATTCCGAAGAAGACTCAGATGACGAGGACGAAGAAGATGACGAAGAGTATGAGTATGTCGACGAAGATGAAGAAGATTCCGAAGAAGACTCAGATGACGAGGACGATGACTCTGACGAAGATGATGACGAAGACGACGATGACGACGATGACGAAGATGACGATGACGAAGATGATGACGACGACGAAGAGTACGAAGACGACGAAGAATTCGAAGGCACTATCGAAATCGAAGTCCCTGACGAAATCAAACCTACTCTCTTACAAAAGATAAAGAATAAGTTTTCAAAGTCTAAAGATGGCGATGAAGAATACGAAGATCATGACAGAAACCTAGAGGAACTGGTTGAACAGCCGGTGGCCAAGAATGCTGTCCAATCGATGATTTCAAGACTTAAGAACCTAAAACCACAGTATGAAAGTTCTATCGAGAAGGCCCCTAAAATGGCCTCAAGCCTCTCGGAACTAACTCCTGAGCAATGGATACCTTACCTTCTTGGTGATCAAAATAAGAGCGTCATTCATCGCTCATTCATTGTTGCCTTAACAGTGACAGGTTTCTACTTTGCTGGAAAGTTTGTTGGTCTCTACCTTGGTCAAACAAAGAAATCTAAAGGCTTTACTCCTTCAACAGAGAGAATTGTTGCCTACAACCCTAGGATGGATGTTCTCAACATTAAGAATAATAATATCTTCAATGCGAAAGAATCTTTGATAGACAAGCCAAAGCCAACTGGTCCAAAAGTTCCAGAAGTTAAAGTTTGTAAAGTAGCAAAGACAAAGAGTCGTCTCCCTCTCAAACTCGTCAATACAATTGTTCTTCAAGACTCTGTTAAAAGTGTGGCGAGTGTCTCAAAGAGAGGAAAAATCTTTAGCTATCGTGAAGGTGAAAAGATCGATGCGATGGCAGAGATTGGAAAGATTGATAGGCTTAAAGTTGTTTTCAAGAACTTAAGTTCTGGCTCTTGCGAGTATATTGAAAATGTTGACCAAAAGGCTAAGAGAGCTTTTGCAAGAAAGAAGCTGAAAGTTGAACCAGCGAGAAAACTTGAGACAAAAGGCATCTCTGGTAACGGAAATCGTTATACAATCAAAAAGTCAGTAAGGGATAACCTTCTGGCCAATATTGGAGAGGTTCTGACTCAGGCAAGAGCAATTCAAATCAAGAACCCAGACGGGACTCTTTCCTACAAAATGGTCGATGTTGTTCCAGGATCAATCTATAGCCAGCTTGATATTCAAAATGGTGATATTGTGACAGGAATCAATGGTAAAAAGATTACCAGTCTCAATGAATTAATGTCGATGTTTGGTAAACTAAAACAGAATGATTCTTATGAAATAAGTGTTAAGAGAAACGGAACTGAAAAAACTTTAAATTATAACTTTACAGAATAATACCAAGGATTGGTTAAACTATGAGAAACTCACTACTCGGACTTTTGGCATTAAGTGTTTTGTCTACAGACGCAGCAATGGCGCAGTTCAAGCAATTTAAGACGAAGACAAAATTCAACACGTCAAAAGCACAGGCCCAAGAACCTGTATCAAACTTAATTTCAAATCAGCCTACAGGTGCAGATGTTTTTGGAAGACAAGCTCCGACTCCTCCAAAAGGAGATAGTAGCTATGTCAACTTAAACCCTGAAACTGCTTTTGGCCCTGAAATTATCACGAGTTTCGATTTTCCAAATACTTCACTTCAAGACCTTACAAAGCACATGCAAAAACTTACAGGTCTCAACCTTATTATTGATAAAGACCTTAAGGGAAAAATATCAATCTCAGCCCCAACCGCTATTACTGTTGGAGATGCTTGGAAAGCATTCTTAGCAGCACTTAATATGAATGGTTTAACAATGGTTAAATCAGGGGCTTTCTATAAGATTGTACAAGCTAGAGATATCAGATATATCCCAACAAAAATCTACACAGGTAACTATGTTCCAGAAACAGAGAACTACCTTATGAAGATTATCGCGTTAAAGAATATTAACTCAACAGAAGTTTCACGTTCTTTCCGTCCATTTATGTCTCGTTATGGACGTATTATTGAAATCAAACAAACGAATACAATTATTATCCAAGATACGGGTTCTAATATTAATCGTCTCATGAGACTTATTAAGTTCATTGATGTCCCAGGACACGAAGAAACCCTACAAATTATTCCAGTTAAAAATACTTCAGCTTCTGAAATCGCGAAATTACTAGATAAAATTCTTAAACAAGACACGTCAAAGAAATTCTCTAGTAAAACAACGAAGTCAGAATCTATTAGTAAACTAACAGCTGAACCAAGAACAAACTCAATCATCGCGATGGCAAATGCTGATGGTGCCAAGAGATTAAGAGATCTTATTAATAAACTTGATGTTAAACTTGTCGCTGCTAATAATGAGCAAATCCATGTTTATTACCTCTTTCACGGGGATGCAGAGGAGCTATCAAAAACATTATCAACTCTAGTTAGTAATGCTTCGGCAAGTTCAAGAAGAACAACAAGAACATCTCGTTTTTCTAGAACATCAACTCAAGCATCATCTAACCCACTCTTTAACGCTGAAGTAAGGGTAACTGCTGATAAATCAAATAATGCTCTTGTCGTAACAGCTTCTCCAACGGACTGGCTAACACTAGAAAAAGTTATTAAGAAACTAGACGTACAAAAAGACCAAGTCTATGTTGAAGGTATTATCATGGAAACAACAGTTTCTAAGGCTAGAGATGTTGGTATTAGTATTGTAGGTGCCTATGGAACTGGAAATGCAGATAGAGCGGGATTCCTTGGTGGATCAAGTGGTTCAACTCTAACTCAGCTTCTCACTAACCAGTGGACAAGTATTGGTGGACTATTCGCAGGAACAGGGATTGGTTCTAAGAAAACAACGACGATTAATGGTCAAGAAGTTACAATTAACTCTGTAAACGCTCTAATTTCAGCAGTTGCAAATAATGGTAATACAAACGTTCTTGCCACTCCACAACTTCTTGTTCAAGACAATACTGAAGGTGTTTTTGAAGTTGGTGAAACGGTACCAGTTGCAGAAAAAACAAATGCTTCTAACGGAAGTTCTACAACATCTATTAAACAACAAAAAATTACTCTTAAACTTAAGATCACTCCTTCGATTAATAAAGTGACGAGATATATCAAACTTAAAATCGACCAAAAGATAGATGATTTCTCTACGAGACAACTTCCTTCAGGTGTTGCTAGTGAGGGTGTTGGGACAAATACAAGAAGTACAGTGACAACTGTAACAGTAAGAGATAGAGATACTATCGCAATGGGTGGACTCATGAGAGACAAGAGTGTTGACTCTGAAAGTAAAGTCCCTCTTCTTGGTGATATCCCAGTTCTTGGATGGTTATTTAAGAACAAGACGAAACAAATTGAAAAAGCTAATATGCTATTCTTCTTAACTCCAAAGATTCTTTCTAACTATCAGAAAGATGTTGCTGAAACTGTTAAAGATGGTCTTAACAGAAGAGCTGCTCACCTCAAAGATATTTACGGAGAGGACGATCCATTTGGGACAACAGCTAAAGGTCTCTACAACAAGGCCAAGAAGCAGCAAGAGGGTTCTCTTTATGATGAGAGTGATTCTCAATTCTTTAAGGATCAGAATAAAGAAGGAATTCAGGGAAATAGCAAAGAGGATGACCTTCTAGGTCAACTCGATGCTCCTGATTACGGAAAAATTATTCAACAAATTGAAATGAAGAAATCTGCAGTTAAAAAATAGGGAATTGAATGAAATTAACTGAAAATATGCTCCATAAAGTTGAAGGTCAGAAGGAAAAAATTGGACAGCTCCTTCTGAAGCACACTTCCCTATCAGAAGATCAACTAAGTGAGGCCCTTGAGATCCAAAGAGAATCAGGGCTACTTATTGGGGAAATTCTTTTAAAGAAGAACTATATTCACCCACATGACATCGTGAAAGTGATTTGTCACCAAATCGATATCCCTTACATTATTGATATCGATATTGATAATATTGACCCAGATGTCATTATGAATATACCGATTAACTATGCAAAGACTCATGAGTTAATCCCTATTCTTGAAACAGAGAAAACCATCTCTGTTGTTATGACAGACCCTTTTAATTTTGATGCGATCAATGATTTAAGAGAAATCTATAAAAAAGATGTCACTGTTATTGTCAGCTCTCCTCTAAAAGTTAATGATGCCATTAACAGAGTATATGAAAAGGCCAATAAGAACGTCGTTGATACACTAGAAGATGAATTCGATGAATCATTAGATCTTGATGGACCAATTGACATTCTCGATGCTGGAGCTGATGAGGCACCAGTTATTCGCTTCGTAAACTCAATCATCTTTAGGGCCGTAAAGGAAAGAGCGACCGATATTCACATTGAACCATATGAGAAAGAATCAATTTATCGTTTCCGTATCAATCGAGTCATGACTGAAGTCCTCAGACAACCAATCAAGACTCACTCAGCTGTGGCCTCGAGAATCAAGGTTATGGCAAAGCTTGATATCGCAGAAAAAAGACTTCCTCAAGATGGTCGTATTCCTATTAAAATGGCCGGGAAAGATATTGATATCCGTCTTTCAACGGTTCCAGTTCAAAACGGTGAAAGAATCGTTATGAGGGTACTTGAAAAGAATAATAATGTTCTTCGTTTAGAGAACTTAGGTTTCCATGGACAAGTTCTTGAAAATCTCGATGCCCTAGCAAGAAGAAAAGATGGTGTTGTTTACGTTTCAGGACCAACAGGTCACGGAAAGACGACAACTCTCTTTGCAATGTTAGATAGAATTAATACGCCTGATAGAATGATTATTACTGTTGAAGATCCAGTTGAATATGAAGTTCAGGGAGTTTCTCAAATCCAGGTTAACCATAAGATTGACCTTTCATTTGCAAGAGCTCTAAGGTCTATTCTTCGTCAAAACCCTGATGTTATTATGGTTGGGGAAACAAGGGATAAGGAAACCGCAGAAATGGCAGTAAAAGCGTCATTAACAGGTCACTTTGTTCTCTCTACAATTCACACGAATGATGCCTCAAGTGCTCCTAACCGACTCATTGATATGGGTGTCCAACCCTTTATGATCGCTTCTTCTCTGGCCGGTGTTCTTGCTCAAAGACTAATTCGTACCCTTTGTAATGATTGTAAAAAACCTCATGAGGTCACGCCTTTTGAGCTGCAGTCACTAGGTCTTAAATCTATTCCTGCCGATGCTCAGATTTTTGAGGCCGTTGGTTGTGGAAGATGTAATAACACGGGATATTCTGGAATGACAGTCGTCACTGAGTTATTAATGATTACAGATGAGGTGAAAACTCTTATTATTAATCAAAGTGACTCTGGTGCGGTTAAGAAACTTGCCCAAGCACAAGGAATGAAAACCCTTAGAGAAGATGCTATTGAAAAAGTCTTTATGGGTATTACAGATATCAATGAAATGAACCGTGCCATCAATGCTGAAAGCAATGTCAATGATGAGCAGGAAGAAGAAGAAAACTTATAGGACATAAGAGAATATAGATGGCAATTTACGCATATCAAGGAATAGATAAAACTGGAGTTGAAAAAAAAGGAACTGTCACGGCCGAAAATGAATCAATGGCCAAGCAGAAGATCCGCTCTAGTGGAATCATGCTCACGAAAATCAAAGAGCAAAAGTCAGAGAGCAAAGCGCAGGCGGCCATTACCTTTGGTAATGCAATTAGTATCAATGACCTCTCCCTGATGACGCGCCAACTAGCAACTCTTATCAAGGCCAGAATACAAATCGTAGAGGCCTTCAATGCTCTCATTGAACAATGTGAGAATCCTAAATTAAAAGTTATTCTTTCCGAAGTTCGTCAAAAAGTTAATGAAGGTAGCTCCCTTGCGGCCGCTCTTTCAGACTATCCTAAAGTCTTTGATAATATCTACGTCAACATGGTTGAGGCCGGTGAATCCTCTGGTACTCTTGATATTGTTCTACTAAGACTTGCTGAGTTTACGGAGTCCCAAGTAAAACTAAAGAATAAAGTGCGTGGGGCCATGATGTACCCTATCATTATGCTCTTAGTCGGGGCCAGTGTTATGGGGATTATCCTCGTATTAGTTATTCCAAAGATTACCAAGATTTTTATAACGCTAAAGAAAGACCTTCCTCTTCCAACAAAAATTTGTATTTGGGCCTCGGCCTTCTTAAAGAGTTACTGGTGGGCCGTTATTCTCGGATCAATTGCTCTTTTTTGGCTCTTTAAAAAATATATTGCAACAAAGAAAGGAAAGGCAAATTGGGATACTTTCCTATTAAAAATGCCAATTCTAGGAACTCTTGTCACAATGATTAACGTTAGTCGCTTTTGTTCAACTCTTGCGACTCTCCTAAATTCTGGAGTTCCAATTCTCATGGCCATGAGAATTGTAAAAAACCTTATTTCTAATGTTCATATCCAAGAAGCTGTTGAGGCCTCAAGAGTTAGCATCTCTGAAGGTTCGTCAATGGCAGGTCCACTTGCTTCGAGTAAGCTCTTTCCTGTGATGGTAACCCATATGATCAGTCTCGGTGAAAAATCAGGTGAGTTAGAGCCAATGCTAAAGATTATCTCTGAAAATTACGAAGACCAAGTAGAATCTAAACTAAATGGATTAACATCTGTACTTGAACCTATTATGATGGTCGGTATGGGTGGAGCCGTTGCCTTCATCGTTATGTCAGTTGTCATCCCGATGATGGAACTAAATTCAGTTTGATTCAAAAGACCGACCTAATTACTCGTAATTTACCGTGTCTTTACATTTATCTGACAAAGTATATAAATAAATAGGTTACGTTTCTAAATAGAAAGGAGAATTGATGAATTCTAACCAAGAACAAAATACAGAAATCATCTCTCAAAACGTCAAAAAAGTAATAAAAGACGAAAAAGGGATGACTCTCATTGAAATTCTAATCGCACTAACCCTTATCAGTTTAATGGGGACATTTATTGCTGGTAAAGTATTCGATATGCTTTACGAAGGGCAAGTTAAGTCAACTAAGATCCAGATGAGATCTTTTGAAGCACAACTTAAAGAATTTAGAAGAAAGTGTGGATTCTATCCTACTTCAGATCAAGGCCTAGAAGCACTTCTAGAGAAGCCATCTTCAGGTAGAGAGTGTAAGAACTACCCACCAGATGGATTTATCGAAGGAGATGAGATTCCTATGGACCCTTGGGAGAACGAGTATATCTATACTTCTGATGGTAAGAAATTTGATATCATCTCTTGGGGTCAAGATGGAGCTGAAGGCGGAGAAGGAAAAGACGTCGACATCAGCTTAAGAACAAAGAAGAAAAGCTCAAACTAATAATGACTTTTAAGAACAAGGGCCTTAGTGAGGCCGGATTTACTCTCTTAGAAATCCTCGTGGCACTGGCCCTTGTTTCAGTCATCCTCATGATGGTAGCTGGCTCCAGCTATTCAAGCAGAAAAAACCTCGATGAACTTATGGCAAATATAGAGAGAACAATTCGTTTCTCTACTGATGAAGCCGCAATGAAGAATCAATTTGTTCGCCTTAGCGTCAGCTTAGATGGAGAAGAACAGAAAATTAGTCTCGAGTACTCAGATGATCCCAACCTCGTCATCGACACTTCACCCAAAGAAGAAAATGATTCAGATGATGAGGATGCCAACAAAAAGAAGAATGACAATTTCACCCCTGTTAGTGATTTTAGCTCGGATGAGTTCAACATTCCCGTCGGTGTAAAAATAGTCGGTGTCGGTACAGGTATCCAAAACAAACTTGTAACCGAGGGCGATGCTCAACTTTATTTTTATCCCACAGGAGAAAAAGACTCTGCTATAATTATCTTTGCAACAGATGATGAAATGGCCTATCTAATAGTGGAGCCCTTCAAACAAGTTATTGAAAGAAATTATATCCCCTATGATTCTGAAATAACTGAA
>NZ_AUNJ01000299.1 GCF_000447775.1 Bacteriovorax sp. DB6_IX | reverse complement strand
CTCTCTAAAGAGCTGAATTCCATTTTTAAACGGCATATGAACGTCAAGAATAACCATATCAGGCTTAAGCTCTTTAACAGTACTTAAAGCGTTTAAAGGATTTGATAAAGTACTAATATCGAAGTCATCTTCAAAGATATCTACGAACATTTCGAGATTAAGTAAATTATCATCAATGTATACGAGCGAAAACTTTTTCATGAATTATTAGTAGTTTACACAAGCTTTTCGTAAAA
>NZ_AUNJ01000298.1 GCF_000447775.1 Bacteriovorax sp. DB6_IX | reverse complement strand
CGTTGTGAAAATTGCGATGGAGTATAAGTACGCTTATAGCAACGTCATGGATCTTATCCAAGAGGGGAATGTTGGTTTAATGAAGGCCGTCTCTCTCTATGATCCAGATAAGGGGGCGAAGCTCTCTTACTACGCTAGCTGGTGGATTCGTTCATATGTTTTAAAATTTATTCTAGATAACTTCCGTCTTGTAAAAATTGGGACTACCAATGATCAAAAGAAGCTCTTCTATAATTTAATGAGAGAAAAGCAGCGCCTTT